>JBBSDI010000358.1:0-3469 GCA_038249585.1 Lysobacterales bacterium
GCCGCGTTTGTTCCAGCAAGGTCATCGCGTGTACTGGCTGGTCGCGGGGAGCGCTGCGCTCATCGTGGCGATCTGCATCTGGGTGCCCGCGGCAGCGGCGCTGTTTCGTTTCGCAGCTCCGGATGCGCCGCACGCGCTGCTTGCGGCTGCAGCCGGGATGCTGGCCGCGCTGAGCTTCGATCTGTGCAAGCTGCTGCCGGCGGTGCGGCGTGCCTTGGGCGCGACCTGATCGAATCCGATCGACGCGGTTCTCCGCAGCTGGACCTGCCGCTCAACTCGCCAGCCAGCGCAGCAGGTTGCTCAGCACGGCAAGCGGCAGCCAGGTGAACAGCATCGACAGCGCGATCGAGACCCAGCACAGCAAGACCACCACGACGCAGAGCAGAATCGCCACCAGCGCGCCGACCGGAATGCCAACCAGCAGGGCCAGCGGCGAGTGCACTGTTGCGGGAGGTCTCAATGCGGCGCCCAGCGCCCCAAGCGCGCGCAGCCGGCGCTGCATGGGCGGGATCATCGAGATCAGCGCGCCGCTGAGCAGTCCGCCGCGCGCCGCACCCGCCACGACCGAGCAGTGATCGGCCCACGGCGCCAGCGAGCGCGCGTGGCCGGCGCGTTCGAGCGCATCGAGGCCGGCAGCGACCGCGTCCGGATCGCGGGTCAGGCGTACCGCAGTGGCGTCGGCCAGATACTTGCGCCGGCGCCATGCAAGCGCGATCAGTGGCGCCAGCGCCGCAGTTGACACGATGCCGCCGAAGAATCCGGTCATCGACAGCGGGCCGGCGAAGGGCATGCGCAGCCAGTCGCGCACGCTGAGGCTGTTGCTGCGCGAGTCCTTGGTCGCCGCTTCGCTCGCAAAGGGCTCGGCCAGGCGCAATGCGAGGGCTGCAGCGCGCGCGCGGTTCGGCCATAGCGCAAGACGCAGCAACTCGACCCATGGCGCCCATGCTTTCGCGGTCAGCATCGCTTCTGCCAGACGACCGATCAGGCCGAACAGACTCAATGTGGTCGCGACCCGCAGGCCGAGGCGCAGATCGCCGTTGGCCATGCTGGCGATCAGGTGTGCAGCGACCCCCTGCATCGCGGCGCGGTCGAGCGTATCGAGCAGGCCGCGGCCGACCAGCACCGTGGCATGGCCGTCGTCGCGGCCGAAGATCGCGGCATTGCCGATCGCTGCGTCGACTATCCGCACGCGCGGCGCGGGCAGTGCAGCGGCAAGCGCCATTTCCGCGATGGTGTTGGCGAAACGCTGCTCGGCGAGTACGGTCGGATCGACTGCGCGCGCGCCGAGGTCGCCGCCATCGAACAGCGGCGAGTTGCGCAGGGTGCGCGCGAGCATGGCCAAGACCAGACCCATCAACAGAAGGCCGGGCAGGGCGGCGAGCACGGCCAGTCGCAACAGCAAGGCTGGCTCTGCCGGCACGCTGTCGTCGAGCGCACGATCGAGCACCTGCATCACGCTCGCGAACAGGTCTGGCGTTGCGATGATCAGGTTCAGCAGGTCCAGCAGCAGGATCAGGATCGCGTACAGCAGCGGCGAGACCAATACGGCAACCACGAGCGCGACTATTGCGGCGCAAACCAGCGTAACCGCGGTCACCTGCCACGATGCGCGCCGATGGCGGGCGATCGCGGCGAAAAAATCTTCGCGGTCGGCGACGGTCCAGGCTGCGAGAGCTGGCGCCGGTTCCCCACTCATGCTTCGACCACGCGATTGCGACCCTTGCCCTTGGCCCGATACAGCGCCTGGTCGGCGGCCTTGAGCACTTCGCCGACGTTGCGGCGCCCCTCACCGCGTACGGCAACGCCGATGCTGATCGTGACCGAGACTTCTACCGCGGGTCGTTTGACCACCGCGATCTTGCCGCGTTTGGGCGAGGGTGCCGGCACTGCAATGCGCAGCGCCTGCACCATCTCGCGCGCCTGCTCGCAGTGCGTGGCAGCCTGCTTGGCACGCGCGCCCTCGAACACCAGGCAGAACTCCTCGCCGCCGTAACGATGCGCATTGCCGCCGCGCTGGCGGCGCAGTGCGCGTCCGACCGCAGTCAGCACCACGTCGCCAGCGTCATGGCCATAGGTGTCGTTGAATTGCTTGAAGTGGTCGATGTCGACCATCGCCAAGGCGTAGCCGCCGGACAGGCGCGCCAGGGTTTCGTCCAGTGCACGGCGGTTGGGCAGCTGGCTGAGTGGATCGATGAAGGCCATCCGGTAGCTGGCATAGAGCACCGACAGGATGCCTGCAGCGGCCGCTGCACCCAGCAGCACGAACGAGGCCGGTGAGCCGCCGTATCCGCAGGCAGCCGCTGCCAGCGCCAGCACCACGACCAGTCCGAACTCCATCGGACGGCCGGTAAAGGTGAAGCGCAGCAGGCACAGCCCGGCGGCAAGACCCACCAGCAGCGAGGCTCCGCGTGGAGCCGATAGCCCCGGCACCACCCATGCCGCAGCATCGACCAGCCCACGATAGACATGCTCGGGCGCCGCGAGGGACACGCCCGCCAGGCCGCCGCCTAACAACACCAGCAGCAGATGGCGGCGCGACAGCAGGCGCGGTTCCGGCATCAGGGTGCACAACAGCAACAGCAGCGGCATGAAGCGCAACACGCCCTCGAGCGGCCGTGCGCGGCCATCGGCCATCGCCACTGCGGTGACCAGCAGCAAGGCGAACGCCTGCATGGCGCGGTTGCGATGGAAGGCGAGCGCCAGCAGGGTTGCTGCCAGCAGCAGTGCCTGGGCCGCCACTGCGGGGGTCATCGTGCGCTCACCCGCGCTCAGCCGCGGCGTGCCGCGCACGGCGCTGCCGCAGCCTTGGCGCTGCAGGCCACGGGCACAGCCGGTCGCGGGACGTTCATCGGTTCAGCTCCAGCGCAACTACCCAAGGATAGCGAATGCGGCTATCCCGCGATGCTCGGCGCCAAGCAGGCAATCGCGCCAGACCGGCTGCAACACGGCTACGAAACCGGGTCTGAGTCAGCGGCCGCACACGCCGGCCAACCGGTCGTTGTTGGCCGACCGATCATGGTCGATCGTGGTGCGGGGTTTCGCTTGACACTGCTGCCGCGCTGCGCTGAACTCGATACATGTTGCACATCCGATTCCGCAGCTCGGGGGCTGTCCGTCGGCGCCGCGGCAGGTGGCATGCCTGCGCTGCATTCACGACCACGATGACGTCGTTGCCGACGCCAACGCGGCCATGCAGATGAACTGACCACATCCACCGGCCCCGCTGGCGGCACTGCGCGGGGCTCCGGCCCCGGCAGTGAGTCCAAAGGGGCCCCGCAGGGGGCGAAGTGACCACTTCCATTGCAGATCTTCCGGCGGGCGTCGCACTCGCCAACGTGCCGCTGATCGCGCACAAGTTCGGCGGCTCCAGCTTGGCCGATGCGTCGCGCATCAAGCGCGTCGCGCAGATCCTGCGCGATCGGCACGGCGAGCGGCAAGTGGTGGTGGTGTCGGCGATGTCCGGCGTCAC
>JBBSDI010000359.1:0-3418 GCA_038249585.1 Lysobacterales bacterium
CACGAGCATGAGCACGACAAAGGATCTGCCGGCCACGGCGACTGGAGCGCCAGCTACACGTTCGACTGCACGGCCCCGACGGCCGTGATCGTGAACCTGTTCGATGCATTCGGATCGCTGCAGGAGGTTCGCGCACAGGTGATCGCCCCCGGTGCGCAGACCGGCGCCGAACTGACGCCCGCTGCGCGTCGCATCGCACTCGGCGCTGCACGCTGAATCGCATGCAGGCTTCGACCACCCAGCCGGGACCACGCCGTGTGCTGCAAATCGAAGGGCTGCGCTTCGGCTGGCCGGGCCAGGCGCCGTTGATCGACATTCCGCATTTCACGGTCGACAGCGGCGAGCGGGTGTTCCTGCATGGACCCAGCGGCGCGGGCAAGAGCACCCTGCTCAATCTGGTGGCCGGCACGCTCCGGCCGCAGGCGGGCAGCATCGAGCTCGCCGGGGAGGCGATCACCGGGCGCGGCGAGCGCCAGCGCGATCGCCTGCGTGCCGACCACATCGGCTTCGTGTTCCAGATGTTCAACCTGTTGCCGTACCTGTCGGTGCTCGACAACGTGGTGCTGCCGTGTCGCTTCTCGGCGCGGCGGCGCGAGCGCGCGATCGCCCGCGATGGCACCCTGCCCGCTGCGGCGCGCCGGCTGCTGGAATCATTGGGGCTTGCGGATGCGGATCTGCAGTCGCGCGCCGCAGCGGGCCTGTCGGTAGGCCAGCAGCAGCGCGTTGCGGCCGCGCGCGCACTGATCGGCGCACCCGAGCTGGTGATGGCCGACGAGCCGACCTCGGCGCTGGATCACGACTCACGCGAGGGTTTCCTGCGCCTGCTGTTCGATGAGTGCGCGCAGGCGGGATCGGCGCTGGTGTTCGTCAGCCACGATCACACGCTCAAGCCATTGTTCGAACGCCACCTCGACCTGCGCACGCTCAACCGGGCAGCGACGGGCGTCGAAGGACCGCACGTGCAAAAGGCCGGCGCCTGATGCGCGCCCTGCTGCGCCTGGCGTGGCTGAGTCTGGCCAACCGCCGCTTCACCGCGCTGCTGACCATCGGCACCATCGCGATCAGCGTGATGCTGCTGCTCGGCGTCGAGCGCCTGCGGCAGGAGGCGCGCAGCAGTTTCCTGCGCACCATCTCCGGCACCGATCTGATCGTCGGCGCGCGCGCCAACCCGGTGCAGCTGCTGCTGTACTCGGTGTTTCGGATCGGCGATGCGACCAACAACGTGACCTGGCCGAGCTACCGCATGCTGGCCGACGACCCGCGGGTCGCGTGGACCATTCCGCTGTCGCTGGGCGATTCGCACCGCGGCTTCCGCGTGCTGGGCACCAGCGGCGACTATTTCACGCACCTGCGCTATGCCGGCGACCGCTCGCTGCAGTTTGCCGTCGGCAAACCCTTCGACGACATCTACGACGCCGTGCTCGGCGCCGACGTCGCGAGCACGCTGGGCTACACCCTGGGCGCACCGATCGTGGTGGCGCACGGCACCGGCGCGCGCACCCTCGCCGCCCACGACGACCAGCCTTTCGTGGTCGCCGGCATTCTCGCGCGCACCGGTACACCGGTCGACAAGACCGTGCACGTGAGCCTCGCAGCGCTCGAAGCGATTCACAAGAACTGGCGCTTCGGCACCCGGCTGGGTGAAGCGCCGAGTCGCGAGCAGTTGGCTGCTGCCGACCTCACGCCACGCTCGATCACCGCGTTCTATGTCGGCCTGCAGCGCAAGCTCTCGACCTTCGCAGTGCAGCGGCTGGTCAACGAGTATCGCGCGGAGCCGCTGTCGGCGATCCTGCCGGGCGTAGCGCTGCAGCAGCTGTGGTCGTTGCTCGGCGGCGTGGAACGCGCATTGCTGATCACCGCCGCCTGCGTGGTGCTTGCCGGATTGCTCGGAATGCTCACCGCGGTGCTGGCCACGCTCAACGAACGGCGTCGCGAGATGGCGATCCTGCGCTCGGTAGGCGCACGACCCGTGCATGTGTTCGGTCTGCTGCTGCTGGAGGCGGCAGCGCTGACGGTTCTGGGCGTGATCGCCGGCCTCGCACTGATGTACCTCGGCCTGTTCGCCACATCAGACTGGGTCGAAACGCGATTCGGCGTATTCTTGTCGCCCTCCGCACCGGGTGCCGCCGAGTGGCGATTGATCGGCATCGTGCTGGGCGCGGGTTTTGCGGTCGGCCTGTTGCCGGCATGGCTGGCCTATCGGCGCTCGGTGGCCGATGGCATGACGGTTCGGACTTGACCCTGCAACGCATTCTGACGCTTACTGCGCCGCCACGGAGGATTCGCGTGAACAGATCGCTTGTGACAACCACCATCGTGCTGGCCGCCATCACCGGCGGCGTGCTGTGGGCTGCATGGCCGAAGCACGACCCGGTGCCCCGCGTGGTCGACGCGGCAGGTACCCTCGAGCACGTGCGCAGCATGATCGAGTCCGCGCCGCAACAGACCGCCGATGTGCAGCGTTACCCGCTGGTGCCGCGTGAGGCCACAGCAAAGCAGTCCGTGCTGGGCCTGCTGTCAATGCAAGCGGCAGTCGCGCAGTCGCAGGCGCCAGCCATCGGCGCGCCTGCACCCAAGGCCTCGGGCAAGGATGCAGCCGAGATCGACTGGCTTGAGCTGATGCCGCCGGAAGACATCAAGAAGCTGCAGGAACTGCCGACCGTCGACCACTCGGGCTTCATCAGCGCCGATCAGTTCATGAGCTTCAATACGGTCAAGGAACTCGACGGCCGCCGCGGCAAGATCGCCGGTTACATCGTGCCGATCGACACCAACGACAAGGGCGAGTTGACCAGCTTTTTCCTGGTGCCGTACTTCGGTGCATGCGTGCACGTGCCGCCGCCGCCGCCCAACCAGATCGTCTACGCCAAGCTCGGCAAGGCGATTCCGGTGCCCGATATGTATGCACCGCAATGGGTCGAGGGGACTTTGTTGATCGACCGGACCGACAATGAGCTGGGCGCTTCGGCGTACACGATCAAGGTGGATGCGGTGACGTTGTGGGATGGTTGAGGTAGCGCGTCGGGGCCGCGTCAAGCGGAGCCGCGTTAAAGCTGCCGACGTGACGACCGAGGGCAGGCAGGTCGCTGCGACCTGCCTTACGGAGTGTGCGGAGCGGGGCGTCGCGCGCAACAGGGTGCCCTCGCGACACGCAGTCGGCCCCACAGCTCAGGCATCGCGCGAGCGCTCGCGTCTGCCTTCTCGTTGGGGATCGCGTTCAGCTTGCGGTTCGTCGGCATGACGCCCATCAACGTGCAGGGACAAGTCGCTAGCGTCAGCACGGCGCCGACGATCCATCGCCAGTCCCGCGAGAGGCACGCCTCTACCAGACCCCGGACGCCTGCGGCGACGAGTGCAATCTGGCCGACGAGGGTCGATTCAATCTGCTCTCGCGAGTTCACGATGTCGAGCAGCGGGG
>JBBSDI010000360.1:0-3415 GCA_038249585.1 Lysobacterales bacterium
ATCGGCCGCGATATCGAGTGCGAAGTCGATGGTCGCCGCGTCGTGCTTCACGAAGGGCTGGCTGTGGCTGACGATGCGCCAGTCGCTCCAGCGATACAGATACTCGCGCACCACCACCTTGGCCGCTGCCAGCTTGCGGTTGCGTACGCTGACCTCGATCGTCTCGCTGATCTTGCGCGCCGCCGTGTCGAACGCGAAGCTCACCTGCTTGCGCTCGCCGACCACATCGAAGGCGTTGCCGAGCTTGATCACCAGCGTCTCGTTGCGTGGCGTGTGCTTGATCAGGTCTTCGCCGATGAACTCCAGCGCGCCGTCGGCGCTGGCCTGGTTGACCCGCACGCGGCCGGCCGGCAGCGGCATGCCGAGCCCGTTGGCCTGCTTGTTGTCGAACTCCAGATACGCACCGACCGTGCCTTCACTGCTCGCGCCATAGCCCTGGTCGCTGATCGGCGCGGACCATTGCCGCCACGGCAGTGGGCTGCCGGTGAATACCAGCTGGCGCTGGCAGCCCACGCCGGCCGCGGCCGGAAACAGCTCCAGTTGCTTGGTCGACTGGTCCGGCAGGTCGGTGCGCCGACCGAGCGTGTACAGGTGGTACTCGAACAGCTGCGATTCGGCGAAGCCGCTGCTATCGGCCTCGGCGGTAGAGCCCATCGCCTTGGCCATCATCATCGTCGGCTGCGATGCTGATGGTGCGCGATTGACATCGCCCGCGACCAGCTTCAGCTGCGCGTCCGGAAAACTGCCGCCGCTCTGGTTGACCACGGTGACCCACGCGGCCAGATCCATCGTGCACCCGGCATCCTCGCCGCGCAGCGTCACGTTGTAGTCGGTCCACCACGTCATCCCTTGGGTCTGGTAGGCGACCTCGGTTTGATGCACGCCGCCCTTTTTCGCATCGATCAGCCACACCAGGGTCGGTTGGGTGATCAGACCGCCCGGCAGGCTGGGAAACTCCACGTTGCTCCAGCTGCCGATGGTCAGCACTTCGCCACCGGGTTTCTGCACGATCAGCCCGCCGTTGGCCGACAGCAGGCGCCCGCTGACGCGCTCGAGCGCATCGCCGCGCTGCTGCTCTACGGTGATGTCCTGGCCGATGTAGCGCTCGATAAGCTTCTGCTGGCTGACCAGGTCGAACTGGAAGTTCTGCTCGATCACCCGCGTGCCGGCCGGATCGGTGCGCGAGCTGAACGCCACCGTGGTCGGATCGATGCGCTTGGCCACGTCGGAGAATCGGATCGTGCTCGCGCCGCTCGACAGCGTCATGGCCCGCGCATCGCGCACCAGCGCATAGCCGGGCAGTGCCATGCCGTAGCCTGCAAGTCCCTCGACCGTGATCTGGCCGGGCACGGCCGAGCTGTAGACAGTCAGCGCATAGTCGGGTGCTTCGGCGGCGGCAGTGGCGGTCATGGCGGCGATGGCCAGGGCAAGAAGGTGGCGGCGCATGGTGGGTCCTCGTCCGGGTATCGATCCGTGCAACGCACCATAGCGCGCGCCGGGGTTAGCCATCTGCGCGGCGCAGCACCCACTCATCGATGCAATCGCCCCGTTTGGCAGGGCGTCCCGACCTGCCGCACGGCCTTGCCGAAGGTGCTGTCTACGGAATCAACCAGGTCGACATCCAGCCGCCGCCGGTGCGACTGAAGCCGGCGCGCCGTTGGCCACTCGCGGCCAGATGGAGCCACTCGATGGCTTGCGCTTGAACTACCACTATCGCGAAAAACGCGCGACCCGCTTCGGTGACCTCGACGGCGGGTCGTCCGCTCTCGATCTCTGCCGAAAGGCCGGACGTCGGCGTGTGGCTCGGTGTACCGGGTGCGCCGGTGGTCAGATAGCAGCGGCGCGACATCGGGCTGGTCGAGCGCCACGCCGCATCGCACTCGGCATCGTCGACCTGCACGTGGGCGATCCCGCGCACGCGAACCTGCACGCTGTCGCCGTAGAACAGCAGGCAGACCCGGTCGTCGTGCAGCAACTGGCCGAGCTTGGCGCTGCGGCGGTCGGTATGGATGCGCAGTTGCCCCGCCATCCGATCGGCGTGCCGCAGCACCACCGTGCGTGCGTCCGCACCGTCCTCGCCGATCGTGGCCAGCGCGCAGTTGTGGAATGCGTGATTGCGTCGCGCAGCGCCGCGCACCAGGCGCGACCACGCGTCGTCCCACACCGCCTCCAGCGAGGTGGGTGCAGCGTGCCCGCTGGGGTTGTCCACGTCGCGGGGGTGACCGTCGTTCATCGCGCGATCACCACACGCGGCAAAACGCCGCTTTCAGGTAGCGGCTCTCGGGCACGTGCGCGAGCCATGGGTGGTCGGGGCCGGCGCCACTGACGCGCAGCACCTGCAGCGTGCGGTTGGCGTAGAACGCCGCGCGGCGCAGCATGTCGAGAAACTGCTCCTCGCTGACCAGGCCCGTGCACGAGCAGGTCAGCAGGATGCCGCCGGGGGCGACCGCGCCCATCGCCAGCTTGTTCATGTCGAGGTATTTCTTCAGCGCCGGGATCACCTGCTCGCGATCGCGCGTCATTTTGGCAGGATCCAGGATCACCACGTCGTACAGCTCGCGCTTGCCGACGGCGACTTCGCGCAGCCACGGAAAGATGTCGGCCTGCACGAAGCGCACGCGGGCCTTGTTGAGCTTGGCGTTGCCCTCGGCGATCTGAAGGATTTCCTCGTCGAGGTCGATGCCGGTGACGTCCTCGGCGCCGCCGATGGTCTTGGCGGTGATGCCGAAACCACCGGAATTGCAGCACAGATCGAGCACCCGCTTGCCGGCAGTGAACTCGCTGAGCAGCTTGCGGTTGTCGCGCTGGTCGGCAAAGAAGCCGGTCTTGTGGCCGCTGCCTGGGGCCGCGCGAAAGCGCACGCCGTGCTCGGTGATGATGGTCGGTGTTGGTGCTTCAGGCGGCTTGCAGTCGAAGCTCTCCTGTTTCTGCACGTGCGCCTCGGTAAACCAGTAGTGATGGGCGTCGGGAAAATGGGTCGCGAGCGCTGCGCGCACCTGGTCGCGTACCCGCCACATGCCAGCGGAGAAGTACTCGATCACCAAGGTATCGCCGAAGCGGTCGACCACCAGTCCCGACAAGCCATCGCCTTCCGAATGCACCAGCCGATAGGCGTCGGTGATCCGGTCGAGGCCGAGCAGTTCGCGGCGCAGGCCGACGGCATCGGCGATCTTGCGCGCGAAGAAGCGCGCATCGATCGCCTCATCCGGGTCGGCAGTGAGCACGCGCAGCGCGATCCGCGAGTGGCCGTTGTAAAAGCCGCGTCCGGCCCAGGTGCCGTCGCGGTCGACGATCTCGACCACGCTGCCGGGCTTGGGCCGTGGCTCGGGCTTGTCGACCATCTTCTGGAAGATCCACGGATGATTGGAGCGCCGTTCGATCTTCAGGTGCACGGTCTGGGTGGTGTCGCTCATTG
>JBBSDI010000361.1:0-3374 GCA_038249585.1 Lysobacterales bacterium
CCTGCATGTCCCAGATCCGATTCGGCTTCCACTGCACCGGCGGCGAGGCGATGCCTTGCGGACCATCGACACGATCATCGACGAACCACGGCGTGCCGTCTTCGAGGTACATGCGCGCCATTTCCTGCGCGTTCATCGGCCGCGACCCGATGCGGCCGAGGACGGCGATCTGGTGGCCGGTCTCGTCGACCGCGCGATCGCGTTCCAGCGCGCGCGACAGCGACAGCGCGGTCTTGCGGGTGGGGTAGGTCGCGACCAGCTGCGGTTTGGGTTCGGCCGCGAAGCCGTAGAACTTCGGCTGCGAATCCGGCGAGGTCAGTTGCACCACGCGCAGCCCGTTGCGGCCATCGGCCACGTACAGGAACGGCGACGCGTTGGTGGTACCGACCATCACGTCGCGCGCGTCGTTGATCGCCCCGCCCTCGTTGTACATCGCGTACAGGGCAGGTGCGTCGGGCCGCGTGACGTCGACGATGGCAACACCTTCGCTGCCGTTGGCGACATAGGCATAGGTGCGCGCGACGTGCAGCTTGCGCGCGTCGGCCAGGCCGACCAGTGCGCCTGGCACCACACGCGGTCGCTCCGGATGGGTGACGTCGACCGTCTGCAGGCCGTCGCGGGTGGTCACGAACAGATAGCGGAACTGCTGCTGGCTGGCGCGCGCATCGGGCAGTTCGATGGTCGCTGCCAGTCTTGGGCTGAGCGGCTGGGCCATGTCCAGCACCACGATGCCGGTCGGCGTGGCCACGTAGAACCAGGTGCCGGCGATGGCCAGATGGCGCGCACCATTCAGCACGCCCCCCTCGTTCCAGGTCAATGCGCGATCGACATTGTTGTTGCGCGGTTCGAAGTCGTAGAGGGTGTCGACGTTGATCGCGATCAGTCCCTCGTCGGCATCGGTGATGTATGCATACTCGTAGAGCGGATGCATCGGCTGCTCGAGGTTGGTCTTCTGCATCAGCTCCGAGCGGCTGCGCGATGGCTGCACCGGCTGGGTGGTAGGCAACACCACGCAGGTGGCATTGCTCGATGCGATGTGGGTGTCGTGGCCAACACCAGACACCGGCGCGGTGATGATGCGCTGCGAGATGCCCTTGTTGGCGATGCTGGCCACGTCGTAGATGCGGGTGCCCTTGCTGCCTTCGCTGACATACAGGTACTCGCCGCGCAGCTGCAGGCAGCTCGCGGCCCCGGCGCCGTGCCGATAGGCTTCCTTGAGAACCTTGCCATTGGCTGCATGCGCCTTGGCACGATCTGGATAGGCATAACGATGCAGGTAGGAACCGATCACGGCCTGTGGTTCGTCCCACTCGGTGACTACCGCGGCACTGATCTCGCCCTCGCCACCGATCCAGGCGTTGAAGCCCACGAAGTCGGCGAAACGGGTGCCCTGCAGCAGTAGCTGCGCCATGATCGCGTTGTTGTCGTTGGCTTGCGACAGATGGCAGTCGGTGCACTGCTTGGTTTCAGTGCGGCGTTCGGTGTGCGGGTAGTGCGGTGCGAACGCCTGCGAGCTGTAGCCCGCCGCCGAGATCGGCGGCTGCTGGATGTAGATCTTCTCGCGATTGATATTGGTCGAGGACAGGATCAGCGCCGACGACGAGCGCACCGGCGCGATCTTGTAGTCCTTGACCTCGCCGTGCACGCCGAGCTGGAACATGTCGTCGCGGGCGACCTGCGGATTGTAGGTCGCATAGTTGCGCGACGCGCCACCCTCGTAGTGGTTCCGATCGGACTTCCAGTTGGCCTGAATCGGCAAATGGCAGCCGCCGCAGCTGGTGGTCCAGGAGGTATGGCAGGTGTAACACAGCAGCTTGTCCTCGCCGTGCGCGCGCTGGTCCTTGGGAACCTGCTGGCCGTATTCGAGGGTCTGCGTATTGACCGACATCGTGTGGGCGCGGTCTGCCTTGGCCGAATACGCGGGGCTCAACTCGTTGGAGACGTCCCTGGTCAGGCTCATGGTCCATTCCAGGTCCGGGGTGACCGCCGAGCGCTGGATGAGCTTGCCGTCGATCCACTCGAAGCGCTTCTTGCCATCCGGGTTGCGGATCAGCTTCAGGTCGCGACCGTACTTCGAGGCCATCGGGCCCGAGGTGCGCAGGGTGGGGAATTCGTCGGCGGTGCCGTGGCAGTCCTGGCACATGATTTCCACACCTGCGGCGACCTCGCCGACGATGTGGCCGTTGGAGTGACCGTCCTGCTGGAAGTGGCAGTCCACGCACTGCATGCCGACGTCGACATGGATGCTCGACAGGTGCACCGCCTTCTCGAATTTCTTCGGATCGTCATCGGCGACCTGTACGCCGCCGGCATCGAGCAGATTGCCTTTGCGGTCGCGCTTGAAGATCGCGCGGAAGTTCCAGCCGTGGCCGTGGTAGTCGGCGAACTGGGTGGCGCCTAGCTGCGGGTTCATCTCCGCGACCTGGTCGAGGAAGTCCGGCTCCGCCCACTTGCCGCGGATCGCGGCTTCCTCGGGATTGCGCAGGTTGATCGCACGGATCTGTGCGTCGGTGGGATTACGCTGCTCGGCCGGCCACATGCTCGGTGCGTCCGGCTCGTAGTCCCACATGGTGTAACCGAGCATGGTGTTGATGAACATGTTCGGCTGGTGCATGTGGCAGATCATGCACTGGCTGGTCGGGATCGCGCGGGTGAACACGTGCTGCAGCGGGTGGCCCGGTTCGTTGCGCGGGATGGTCGGGTCCTTCTGGATCGTCTTGCCCTGGTTGCCGAACTGCGCATAGATCGCCGAGTGACGCGGGTCGCGATCGTTGGCATAGACCACGTGGCAGGCGGTACAGCCCGACGAGCGGAAATCACCCGGATTCTCGTTGGTGCCGAGGAACCACAGATGCGGATCGTTCAGGCGCGTCTTGTGGATATTCAGCACCGGAACCGCGATGCGGCTGCCGGTGCCCGGGCCGCGATTGGACTGGCGGATATCCGGTCGGCCCGGCTCTTCCAGGCGTTGGATCAGGCCCAGCGCGTTCGGCAGCCCGGTTTCAGGGAAAGTCGTGGCGATGTTGCGCCCGCCGCGTTCGAATACGCGGAAAATATCGGCCGGTGGAACCACTTCCCATGCCGGCATCGGATACAGGATCGGCAGGATGCCGCGCTTGGCCATCTCGGGCGTGACTTCAACGCGGTTCTTGATCCCGCCCGATTCGCTGTTGCGACCGTAGTATTCGCCGAGGATGTAGCGCTTGTAGGGCAGGATGCCATTGTTGTACGAAGCGCCGCCCCACAGCATCGCGCTGGTGGCCATCAGCGAGGTGGTGGTGGCCTTGACGATGGGCAGGTGGCAGGCGCCGCAGGCTTCCTCGGCCACGCGCAGATCGCCGGGATTGATGAAGCGCACGAACTCGGGGGCTTCA
>JBBSDI010000362.1:0-3372 GCA_038249585.1 Lysobacterales bacterium
GCATGGCGATGCGCGCAACGATCTTCCAGCACCGCCGCGCGACCCAGCGCGTCGCGAAACGCCACCAGAGGCTGGTCGAACAGCTGCAGGCCCAGCGGCCGGCGTGCGCCCAGATCGCTGCTGCGGCACACCGCATACCAGTGCTCGTGCAGCGCAGGCGATGCGTCGTGCTCGGCAGTCGGGTTCAGAAGTACACCTTCGACAACTGCGAGGGATCGGCGGGATAGGGTTCGGGCGGCCGGAATGCGCCGAGCCAGCGCCACCACAGCGGCTGCGTTTCGCGCTGGTCGACCCGCGCATGCATCGACTGCCAGGGCGCATCGGGGTGGCGATGGTGCTGCAGGTTGTAGTTGAAATTCAGGAACAGCCAGCGGATCGGCGTCGGCAGACGCAGGTCGAACGCGCCTTCGATGCGATCCAGCGGCGTGCGCAGGTGGTAGATCCACTGCAGCGACGAATAGCTGAACGCGAATGCCGCGTACATCAGCAGCAAGGTCTGCCACTGCCAGCCGAACAGCCAGCTGCATCCGATCCACCAGCACAGCGCCAGCACCGCCTCGCCACGCAGCACACGCCAGTCGCGCGCCGCGAACTGCGCGAATGCGCGGTTGTAGCCGTCCATCGAGGCCCAGCGCACCGCCAGACCCTTGACCCGCGAGAACGGCACCAGCGGCAAGATCAGGGTCGCCAGCAGGCTCGCAAGCCAGATGCCGCCGAGCACCGCGAAGTAGTACAGCCCGACCTTGAGCGCGGGCCGCTCGCCGGGAAGGATGTACTCGGCCAACTCCGCTGGCGTGCGGTTGCGCTGGTGATGGCCCTCATGATTGACCCGGATCAGGGTGTAGGAGCTGCCGAACAGCGTCGAGGCCCACGCGCCCATCGCCCAGTTCACCCGCGCCGATCGGTGCCCGTTGCGATGGAAGCATTCGTGCATCATCGAGAACACGCCCTGCATGACGAGGCAGAACAGGGTCAGGATCGCCACCTTCCACAGCACGCCGAGCGGGGCGTGCATGGCCTGGATCAGCCCCCACCATGCCAGCGTCTGGGCGGCCAGCACCGCGAGGTTGTGCCGGCCCAGCCAGGCGTGCTGTGGTGTGGATGCGCGTTCGATGGCCATCGTGGATTGCATCGCCAATGTGTATGGTTGGAGCACCGATCATATGCAATCGCCGCCCTTCCCGCATGCACCCGTCGTCGACCGCCGACTCTTCCGTTCATCTCGCAGACATGGCACGCGTCGAGCGCTATCGGCAGGCATTGCGAAGCGCAGCAAGCAGCCCACTGCCGACCAGCGCCACCGCCGACTGCACCCTGTTGATGGTGCGCGGACTGTTCGGCAGCTGGATCCCGAACCATTTCCGCGCGCCGCTGCGGCACTTCAAACGCCTCGGCTGGCCGGTAGCGATCGGCCGCACGGCAGCAGCCGGCACGCTGGCGCACAATGCAGCGGCACTCGGCGCGCAGATCGACCAGCTGATTGCCAGCGGGCGGCGCCCGATCTTTCTGGCCCACAGCAAGGGCGGACTGGAAGTCATGCTGGCCCTGGCCGGCACCCCCGCACGCGCCGCAGCAACCGCTGGCCTGATTGGCGTGCAGGTGCCACGCGGCGGAGCGCCCTATCTCGAACATCTGTTCCCCGGCACGCACGGCGAAGGCTCCCGCCGGCCACTGCGACTATCCGAACGACTCGAAGCCACGCTGCTGACCGCGCTGGGTGCACGCGCCGCCTGCACGGAGTTGAACACCCGCAGTCTGCAGGCAATCGCCGAACGCCTCGATACCATCATCGGCACGGTTCCATCACTGATGGTCGCGACTTCGGCGCAACGCATGAGCAACGTGCTCGAACTGCGCAGCAGCCACCTCGAACAGGCGCATCCCGGCCAGAAGCATGACGGTGTATTCCTCGCCATCGACCAGGTCTGGAACAGCGCGCGCATGCTGAGCCTCGATGGCATCGACCACGCGCAGCCCTCGGTGGGTGGACTCGGCTTCGCCCACCAGCATTTCTGGGCCGCCCTGCTTGCCACCCTGCTCGACTGAGCGCGCGTATCCGAACCCTCGATGAATCACCCGCAAGCACCCATCCCGCTCGCCTTTCGCCTGCTGCAGCGCTTCGAGCGCTATCTGGCCCGCCACTCGCCATTAGGCGACCCGGCGGTCTACGACTGCGCGGACTTCGCGTGGGTCCCCGCGCTGGAGGCGCGCTGGCACGAGATCGCCGCCGAGTACCACCAGCTGCTCGCCAGTGCCGAGCCGATCCCGCCGTTCCACGAGATCTCGCCCGAGCAACGGCCGATCACCAGCGATGCGCTGTGGCGCACCTTCGTGTTCCACGCCTACGGCAAAGCCGCCGAGCGCAACTGCGCGCTGTGCCCGCGCACCGCGCAGATCATCGGCCAGATCCCGGGCATGCAGACCGCGATGTTCTCCATCCTCGAGCCCGGCAAACAGCTGCCGTGGCACCGCGGCCCGTACAAGGGCCTGCTGCGCGTTCACCTCGCACTCGAAGTGCCGAACGATGCCGAGCAATGCTGGCTCGAAGTCGACCGCTTCCGGATGCACTGGCAGGAGGGCCGCGCGCTGATTTTCGACGACACCTTCATGCACCGTGCCGCGAACCTGGCCGCAACGCGCCGCTGCGTGCTGTTCCTGGACGTGCTGCGGCCGCTCGACCGCCGCACCGCGCGCATCAACCGCGCGCTGATCGCCCTGCTGCGGCGCAGTCCGTTCGGTGCACGCGCCTGGAACACGTTCCGCGGCTGGTATCGAAAGCAGGGTATCCAGTTCGATGCCTGAGCTGCCGCTGCCAAAGTCGCAAGCGCAGAAGTGGTGGGCCGGGGTGGCAGCCATCGTGGTCTGCGCGGTGCTCTACACCGGCGCATCGCTGCTCACCCGCGATCGAGCCGTACTGATCCCCCAATTCG
This sequence comes from Lysobacterales bacterium, assembly GCA_038249585.1. Lineage (GTDB taxonomy): Bacteria > Pseudomonadota > Gammaproteobacteria > Xanthomonadales > Ahniellaceae > UBA4656. The sequence continues at coordinate 2,931 of JBBSDI010000362.1, forward strand.
ACTGGGAAACCGCCATTCCCTTCTGGCCGCAAACCGTGTGGATCTATCTGGCCCAGTACCCCATGCTGGTGATCGCGTTCAGCGCCTGCCGCGACCTCGCCCGCTGCGGCCGGTTCCTCTACGCAACGGTGATCGTGCAGGTCCTCGCCGCAACGATCTTTGTCCTCTACCCGATCCAGATCCCGCGCCCTGCCCTGCCTCTCGCAGGCGAACTCGACGCGATCACCAGCGCACTCGCAAGCGCCGTCCACAGCGTCGATGCACCCGTCAACTGCTTCCCCAGCCTGCACGTCACCAGCTGCCTGCTCTGCCTGTGGCTGATCGCGCGTGAGCGAGCGTGGCTCGTGTGGTGCTTCGCAATCGCTTCGACGCTGTGCATTGCCAGCACCTTGACCTTCAAGCAGCACTACTTCATCGATCTGCCGGCCGGTGCGGTGCTGGC
>JBBSDI010000363.1:0-3339 GCA_038249585.1 Lysobacterales bacterium
CGCTCGGACCCGAATCGGCCGCAGTTTCGACCGCTGCTTGCTGCTTGTCGTCCAATGCCGCGATCGCACGCCCCAGATCGTCGAGCAGGTGCTCGATTTCCGTCGCATCGGATCGTTTGCGGATGGTCTCGATCACCCGCAGCAGTTCCGCATCGAGTTGCTTGGACTGCCCGCGCGCGGCGACGCAAAGTCGGCCGACAAGCCGGCGCAGGGCTTGATCGAGTGCACGCCAGGCGGCTTCGTCGCGATGGCTCGCGCTGCCCTTTTTGGCGACGGTGTTCAGCGATTCGGCCAGCACGTGGTAGCTCCGCAGCAACAGGGAACCTGGATCGAATCCGGTCCTGGGAAAGGATACGGCCTGAGTCTGAGTTATGTGTGGCTGCTCGGGCTGATCTCCCAGCCAGCAAGATCGGGGCCGCCGGTCGGGCGTCGGCGGATCGACACGCCCGACGGTTGGCTACTGCCCTGACACGCGCAATTCGGCCAGCGCAGCTTCCAGCGCAGCGACCCGAGCCTCCAGCTCGGCCAGCCGTGTGGCCATGCCCTCGTGCACCAGCGTGCTGGATGCAGACGAATCGCTCACCGACGCCATGCCGGCAGCGGCTGCCTGTGCTGCTGCCGCACCACACAGCAGATGCATGTAGCGGTCCTCACGTTGGCCCGCGGCACGTCCCACGCGCAGCGCCATCGGCGGCTCCCGTGCAGCCAGGCGATCCAGCGTATCGCGCACATCGTCGATCGACGGAAACGACGCCAGCCTGTCGCTGCGGATCAACAGCTCGCCCAGGGTTTGCGGCCCGCGCAGCAGCAGCAGGCACAGCACTGCACGCTGGCGTGCGGTCACCGTATAGGCCTCGTCGAAGCGATGTTCGTAGCGCAGCGCCCGTGCGCCGTGCACAACCTTGACCAGACCTCGGTCCTCCAACTGCCGCACCGCATGGCCTGCCGCACCCGGCTCCAGCTCCATGACCGGCTCACGGCTGGTTTTCTGGTTGCAAGCGACCACCAGCGCGTTGAGCGTCAACGGGTAGGTCTCAGGCGTGGTGGAGGCCTTTTCAACCAGGCTTCCAAGCACCCGTGCCTGGACCAGATCCAACACCAGCAGTGGGGCAGGGGATGTCGGTGCATCGGTATCCAAACGCGCGCTCCTGGGCTGGGCAGACCCGCCAAGCATACGCTGCCTCGGTGGCGAACCCCGCGCAGGTGGCGATGCCCCGGTTCAGCCCGCGGTCGCGAACTCGATCCATACCGGCAGGCCGTTGAGCGCGGCGTTTCCGGAGGGAACATCGAGTGCCAGCGGATCGCTCAAGTCGTTGTAGCTGGCACCTTCCAGCAGGCTCGCGCGCGACAGCTTCACGCCCTCGCGGTCATGCCCGAAGCCATGCGGCAGGCAGGCGACGCCGGGCGCAAGCGCGTCGTCGGCGCGCACCTCGATCTCGATGCTGCCGACCCGTGAACACAGCCGCACCCGGCTGCCGCTGGGAATGCCGCGCGCTTGCAGTTCATCGCCATGCAGCAACAGGTGGTGGCGGGGTTTACCCTTCACCAGCCGCGCTGCGTTGTGCATCCACGAGTTGTTGCTGCGCACGTGGCGCCGGCCGATCAGGCGCAGGCTGCCATGGGCTTCGCTCCAGCGCGGGTCGCCGGTCAGGCGGGCGAGGTCGGCGATGATGAAATCCGGCGCGCATTCGATGCGGCCGCTGGCGGTTTCCAGGCGCCCCAGCAGCGTCGGCCGCAGGGGCCCGAGATCGAGTCCATGCGTGGCGGCGTCGAGGTCTTCCATGCGCAGTCCGCTGCTGCCGCGCGCAAGGCCGGCGGCGATCGCGTCGCGCGGCGCCGGCAGCCGGGTCCATGCGCGACCGCTGGCCTGCGCGTGCGCGGCACCCAGCGCATCGATGATTTGCCAGTCGGCGCGTTCGTCGTCGCGCAGGTCACGCAGCGGCGCGTTCAAGCGCGCGACCCGGCGCACGGCGAAGGCATTGAAGATCAGGTCGTAGTGCCACTGGGTCAGTGGCGAGGCCGGCGGCAGGATCAGGTTCGCGTGGCGGGTGGTTTCATTGATGTAGAAATCGACCGCGACGTAGAAATCGAGGCCGGCGATGGCCGTATCGAGGGCGCGTCCGTCGGGCGTCGACAGCACCGGGTTGCCCGCGCAAGTGAGCAGGCCGCGCACCTGCCCCGGGCCTGGGGTGCGGATTTCTTCGGCAAGTACCGCAACCGGCAGCTCGCCGGCAAACTCCGGCAGTCCGCGCACCCGCGATTGCCAGCGACCGCGGTGTCCGCGCGCGGTGCCAGGTCCGGTGATCGGGATCGCGGCCTCGTTGACCAGCGCACCACCCTCGCGATCGAGATTGCCGGTGTAGATGTTCGCCAACTGGATCAGCCACTGGCACAGCGTGCCATAGGCCTGCGTCGACACACCCATGCGGCCATACACCACCGCGGCCGGGGCGGCGTACATCTGTGCCGCGAGGCGATTCACATCGCCAGCGGTGATGCCGGTGTGCGCCAGCAGCGACGATACATCGACGCTTCCGATCGCCTGCAGCGCGGCGTCAAGCGCGGCGATCTTGGCAGCGTAGGCGGAAATCCGCGGCGGCCCGCAGCGCCGCAAGGCCTGCACGAATCCGATCAGGAACAGCGCGTCGGTGCCCGGCGCGATCGGCAGGTGCTCGCTGGCGATCGCGGCGGTCTCGGTGCGCCGCGGATCGATGACGATCAGACGCCCGCGTGCGACCAGACCGGCCAGCCGCTGCGCGATGCCGGGCGCGGTCAACAGGCTGCCGTTGGAGGCCACTGGATTGGCGCCCAGCATCAGCATCCACTGAGTGCGATCGAGATCCGGGATCGGAAGCAGGAACTGGTGGCCGAACATCGCCCAGTTCACCAGTTGGTGCGGCCACTGGTCGACCGACGAGGCCGAATAGGTATTGCGGCTGCGCAGCGCGCGCAGCAGCGCCGGCAAATAGGCGATATGCCCGAAGTGATGCACATTGGGATTGCCCACATACACCGCCAGCGCATCCGCACCGTGGGCTGCCTGTACGGACGCGAGGCCTTGGCCCGCTTCGCTGAGCGCCTCATCCCAGCCGATCGTCTCGAAGTCGCGGCCGCGCCGGCGCAGCGGCATGCGCACGCGATCCGGATCGGACTCGAGGTCGAGGATCGCATTGCCCTTGGGGCAGATGTGGCCCGCGCTGAAAGGGTCCTGCGGATCGCCGCGGATCGCCGTCAGCACGCCATCTTCGGTGCGCAGGGCGAGTCCGCAGATCGCTTCGCACAGCGGGCAGGCGCGGTAGTGGACAACGCTGGACATGCGCTCGGCTCCCGAATCCGACC
>JBBSDI010000364.1:0-3321 GCA_038249585.1 Lysobacterales bacterium
ATGGCGCAGGGCTGGCGATGGCAGCACTTGCCCTGTGTGGGAGCTGCCATGGCAGCGACAGGAGTCGCGACAATAGTGGAGGGTGCCGTCGCCGGCATGCCGGCTCCCACAGATCGCATGGCTGGAGATGGCGCAGGACTGGCCATGGCAGTACTTGCTCACTGTGGGAGCTGCCATGGCAGCGACAGGAGTCGCGGCAGGAGTGGCGGGTGCAGTCGCCGGCATGGCGGCTCCCACGGATCGAATGGCCGGCGAGAGGTGCGCGGCATCCGCCACAGCTGAACCGGGAACGCCGCTCGGGCGGGCCAGGGATCGACCGCAATGGACGAGATCTACCTCAAGCATGTGATCGACTTCCATCGTGGCAACGGCGGCCGTCTGCTGCTCAGCGGCGATTTGACCGAAGCCACCGTGCTGCGCCTGACCGAAAAACTCGACGCGGTCGGCGCGCGGCCGAAGCTGGCCGACCTCGCCGGTGTGCGCTTTGCCGATGCCTGCGCGATGGCCGCGCTGGGCCGCTGGGTGCGGTGCTCGGGACTGATCGCGCTGCACCTGGTCAATGCACCGCCGCAGGTGGTTGCGCTGGTCGCACGTTTTCGGCTGGGGTCGGTACTGCCTTCGGTACACGCAGCGCCGAGCCGCGGCGCCATCGCTGCCTGAGCGGCACCCCTTTCAGGTCTCGAACAGCGGTGCATCCTCGGCCAGCGCATCGCGCTGGCCGCCGATTACGCGCAACGCGTGCTGGTAGCCGATGTCGACCGCGCGGTCGAAGCGGCGCCAGTCGAGCAGCTCGATCTCTGCCAATGGCGGCGTGATCAACAACGTGGAAGCCGCGCGTGCGGCATGCGTGGCAAGTGCGGAGTTGACCATCCCGGCGCGCAGCATGATCTGCAGGATCGAGGGTCGGCGGCGACCGGTGTACCACTGCAACACCATCCGCCACAGCGGCGGCAGGTCGAACTCATCGATGCCGGCACCCGGCATCACCGCGTGGTCGCCGCCGATATCGACGGCCACCACCTCGCCGAAATGCTCGCCGCGCATCACGTCGACCGGCAGGTTGTTGATCACGCCGCCGTCGACATAGACACGCCCGTGGTGGAACACCGGCGGCAGCACGCCGGGAATCGCGATCGAAGCGCGCAGCCACTGCCACAGCACGCCATGACGGTGCACAGCGGATGCGCCGGCTGTGAGGTCCGACGACAGACAGAAATACGGCAGCACCAGGTCCTCGATGTCGCGCTCGCCGAAAGCCTCGCGCAGCAGGCGCGAGACCTTGCGCCCGGAGACCAGCGAGACGAACGGAAACGTGCGGTCGGACAGCGGGTTGCTGGCCACGAATGCGCGCCGGTAGACCTCGGTCATTTCCTCGGTCGACCAGTCGGCCGCCACCCCGGCGCCGATCACAGCGCCAATGCTGGTGCCACCGACCGCATCGATGGTGATGCCGGCCTCGCGCAGCGCGCGCACCACGCCGATGTGCGCAAAGCCGCGCGCACCGCCGCCCGACAGCACCAGCCCGATCGCACGGCCGGTCACCAGGCGCGCGATGCGCGCCCAGTCGGCCGCATCGCGCGCATGGTGCAGGCGCGCCGCCGGGCGCTCGGCCCGCCAGCGGCGGCCCGCACCCAGGCGCGGCTTGCCCGCATGCACCAGCACCAGATGCTCGGGTCGCGGCAGCGGCGCGCCGGTACCGGCCACCAGTTCCGACCATGGCGCGGGCACTGCGGCGGCCGCGGCGATGAACATCAGTGCATCGGCCTGGCGCAAGCACAGCGATCGCCACTGGCTGGGACCGCTGCCGGCGACGTAGATCACGATGCGATGCTCGGCCTCGATGCGGTTGAGGCTGGCCGCATCGCGAGCGGGTTCGGAGTCGGCGTGCACGATGGCGACCTTGCCATGGCGTGCAAGTGCGGCCGCCAGTGCGTGCGCGGCGGGCAATGCGTCCAGGCCCTCGGTCTGCGGCAGCAGCGCCAGCGTGCGCGGGCCGTGGCTCACGCGCGCAGCACCACCGCCGACCACGCGGTCGATGGCCAGCCGCGCGATTGCGCGCAGGGCTTCGGGTTCGGTCTTCGCCAGACGATCGAAATCGGCGCGCGCCAGCCTCAGCACCTCCGAATCGCGCAGGGCGCGCACGGTGGCGCTGCGCACGCGGCCGGTGATAAGCCCCGTCTCACCGGCGGTTTCGCCGGCCACGATCTGGCCCAGGAAACGCCCGCCGGGACCGCCCTGGAACGCGCCCAAGGAGCCTGCCACCAGCACATACAGGGCATCGGGCTCGCTGCCGGCCTCGAACAGGGCCTCGCCGCCGCTCAGCCGCAGCGGCTGGAATCTCGCCAGCAGCTCGCTCCGGGCAGCGGCCGACAGCCGCGAAAACCACGGCACGGCGTCGACGAGGGCGGTGAAGTCCGGCAGGCTCATGCCGCGCAGCTTACGCGGCGCGGCGCTTGAAAGCGCGGCTGCGCGCACCCAAGTTTGTCTATCCCCGGTGGACGGATTCCGCATGTCGCACGCCAACCCCCTGCTCGACGACACCGTCCTGCCGCGTTTCGATGCGATCGATGCGGTGCAGGTCGAGCCTGCGATCGACTTTCTGCTGGCCGAGTACCGCAGCCGCATCGATGCGCTGACCGCTGCTACCGGGCCACGCACCTGGGCTACCACCATGCAGCCGCTGGAGGATCTCGATGATCGGCTCGCGCGCGCGTGGGCACCGGTCTCGCACCTGCATTCGGTGCGCGATTCGGCCGCGTTGCGCGAGGCCTACGGTGCGGCACTGGAGGCGATCACCGACTGGGAATCCGAGCTCGGGCAGAATCGCGCGCTGTACGAGGCGGTGCGCGATGTACGCGCCGATGCCGGGTTCGCCGCCCTGTCGCCGACCCAGCAGCGCATCGTCGACGAGGCAATCCGCGACTTCGCGCTATCCGGCGTGGCGCTGGAAGAACCCGCACGCGGCCGCTTTCGTGAGATCGCCAACCAGCTGTCGAAGCTGTCGACCGAGTTCGAACAGGCCCTGCTCGATGCCACCGAAGCCTGGCATCTGGACTTGGCCGAGATCGACGCGTTGGACGGCCTGCCCGATTCCGCGCTGACCATGCTGCAGCAGTACGCCGCCGAGGCGGGCGTGGCGGGCTGGCGGGTGAGCCTGCAGCATCCGAGCTATGTGGCGGTGATGACCTATGCAAAGGATCGCGCGCTGCGGCGCACGCTGTACGAGGCCTACGCCACGCGCGCCTCCGATCAGGGTCCGCATGCGGGACGATTCGACAACGCAGCGCGTATCGAGCGCATCATGGCGCTGCGCCACGAGTC
>JBBSDI010000365.1:0-3258 GCA_038249585.1 Lysobacterales bacterium
CCCGGCCTCGGGCCTTTGGGCGGTCGTCAGACGCTGGTCGTTGCTGCGGTGTCGTGCCCATTGCTATGATCCCGGTCCGGCGCCGCGCGTCGAAGCTTCCGGGCAATCAAATACTTGCATCCGGAAGCAAGAAACGGCGTCAACGCTATGCATTACGTTCGCCCGCCGGTTGGGCAAGGCGTGCCCCCGGGCATGCGATCCCCGAGATCAACGACAACCGGCATCGCGACATCGTACCGCCAGCGCAGGTTGCTGTATCGCTCCGTCCACGGGGCTCGGGTGCCGACGCGGCCCCGATCGTGGTTCGATTTGGCTGTGCGCAGGATGGATGCGCGCCCTGTTCCGGTCCCGCGAGATCGGGTCAACGCAGTGGACCCGCACGGCGGGTTCTGCGAACCGGGCAGTCCGCGCGCCATCAGGTGCACGCCGAGTCGGGCCGTTTGTTTTGGTTTTTGATCGCGCTCCGCCGACGGCGTGATGCGCCCGCCAGCCGACCGCTGGCCCGCTTGCCGCGACCCGTGAAGGTCGCGCTGCGGTGCTGCGGTCGTGGTGTGTGCGCCTCCCGGTCGCCTCTGGAGCGCCAAGGAAAGGTTTCCCAATGAAGCGCATGTTGATCAACGCAACTCAGCGTGAAGAGTTGCGGGTGGCTGTCGTCGATGGCCAGACCCTGTTCGACCTGGACATCGAAATCCCGTCCAGGGAGCAGAAGAAGTCGAATATCTACAAGGGGCGCATCACCCGCGTCGAGCCCAGCCTCGAGGCATGCTTCGTCGAATACGGCGGCGAGCGCCACGGCTTCCTGCCGCTGAAGGAAATCTCCAAGGAGTTCTTCCCCGAAGGCGTGGACCACAACCGCGCCGGCATCCGCGAACTGATCCGCGAAGGCCAGGAACTGGTGGTGCAGGTTGACAAGGAAGAGCGCGGCACCAAGGGCGCGGCGCTGACTACCTTCATCAGCCTCGCCGGTCGCTATCTGGTGCTGATGCCCAACAATCCGCGTGCCGGCGGCGTATCGCGCCGCATCGAGGGCGACGACCGGCAGAACATGCGCGAGGTGATGGACCAGCTCAAGCTGCCCGAGGAGATGGGCATGATCGTGCGCACCGCCGGCGTAGGCCGCGATGCCGATGAGTTGCAGTGGGACCTCGACTATCTCCTGCAGGCCTGGAAGGCCATCGCCGAGGCGGCACAGAGCCGTTCCGGGGCGTTCCTGATCTACCAGGAATCGCGCCTGATCATCCGCGCGCTGCGCGACTACCTGCGCGGCGATATCGGCGAGATCCTGGTCGATAGCGACGAAGTATTCGCCGACGCGAGCGACTTCATGCAGCAGGTGATGCCGCAGAACCTGCGCAAGCTCAAGCTGTACAAGGAGGAAGTGCCGTTGTTCTCGCGCTTCCAGATCGAATCGCAGATCGAAAACGCGTTCGAGCGCCAGGTTCGCCTGCCCTCCGGCGGTTCGATCGTGATCGACCAGACCGAGGCGCTGACCGCGATCGATATCAACTCGGCACGCGCCACCAAGGGCAGCGACATCGAGGACACCGCGTTCAACACCAACCTGGAGGCTGCGGTCGAGATCTCGCGCCAGCTGCGCATTCGCGATGCCGGCGGCCTGATCGTGATCGACTTCATCGACATGGAGAACCCGCGCCACCAGCGCGAGGTAGAGGACAAGCTGCGCGACGCGCTCAAGCTCGACCGTGCGCGCGTGCAGGTCGGCCGCATTTCGCGCTTCGGACTGCTGGAGATGTCGCGCCAGCGCCTGCGCCCGTCGCTGGGCGAATCGACGCAGATCCTGTGTCCGCGTTGCGATGGCCATGGCCGCATCCGCGGGGTGGAGTCGCTGTCGCTGTCGATCCTGCGGCTGGTCGAAGAAGAAGCGATGAAGGACAGCACCGCCCAGGTTCTGGTGCAGGTACCGCCCGACGTGGCCAACTTCCTGGTCAACGAAAAGCGCAAACCGATGGCCGAGATCGAACTGCGTCATGAGGCGCAGATCGTGATCGTGGCCGATCTCAATCTGGAGACGCCGCACTACGAGGTCACCCGCATCCGCGCGAGCGAACTGGGCGACCATCAGAAAGTCAGCTACGAGCGCGTGAGTCCGGTGCAGGCTGTCACCGCGCCGCAGGCCGCACCGCCCTCGAGCAAGTTCGAACAGCCGGCCGTGACGACCGTCGCACCCATGGCGCCAGCCCCCACCCGTGGCGAAGACGATGTGGTCGAAGCGCAGGTCAAGGCTGCGGCAAAGCCGACCGCGGTCGCCGCGCCGGTGGCGATCACGCCGACCGCAGCAGCGCGGTCGGTGCCTGAACGCAAGGGCTTCTTTGCGCGCCTGGTGGCACTGTTCACCGGCGACGATACGCAGCCCGCAGCGGCCGCCAAGACCGACAGCCGCGACAGCCGCCCGCGCCGTACGGATGACGGCAATCGCAGCCCGCGACGCGATGGATCGCGTGGGCCCGGTGGCAACAATCCGCGCCAAGGCCAGCGTCAGGACAAGGATCGTGACGGCAATCGCGACAAGGACAAGCGGCAGGTCGGTCAGGGTCAGCGAGGCGCTCAGGGCCAAAGCGGCGGTTCGCGCCGCGACAACGCGAGTGCCAACGCCGGTTCCAATGGTGCCGCGGGTGGACAGCGTGGCGCGCCGGCGTCCAATGGCGCTCGCACTGGCGAGCCGCGTTCGCAGCCCGCGCAACGACCGGCACAACCGCAGCCGGCTCCGGCCGCTGAACGCAACCGTCCGCAGCAACCCGCCGCCACGGCGGTGCTTGCGTCGGAGCCAACCGCAGCGGAGTTGCTTGAGCCTGGGATAGCACTCACCGCGCCGATCGATGCCCAAGGTAGTGGCGACGACGCCGCAGGCGCGGTCGACGGCGCCACCCGGGCACGTCGACGTGGCCGTCGCGGCGGCCGCCGCCGCCGCAAGGGCGAGCGTGCAGCGCCAGGCGCCGAGCAGACGCCGGGTCAGACCACTGACGCAGCGCAGGAGCCTGAGTTCGACGACGAGGATGGCGAGGAGGATTCGGGCGTGGGGACGGGCGGCTCGGTGGACCCATCGCGCGAGCACGCCAAACCTGCGGTCGACGCCGGTGAGCGAGCAGAAACCCAGCAGCGCAGCTACACCACGACCGACGCGCAGCAAAACCTCGCACCAGGGGATGAGCCCTCTGCAGATGGCGAGCAGTGCGCACCTGCATCAGTCGCGGGTGACGCCGCCGACTACGGCTCGCCGCCGGTGGTTGAGCCGGCTGC
>JBBSDI010000366.1:0-3238 GCA_038249585.1 Lysobacterales bacterium
TTCATTGCAGGTCGCCGGCTGGAAAGCAGTGACGGCCGCCGTCCATGCTGAAGGCGGAAAGATCTTCGTGCAGCTGATGCATTGCGGTCGCGTGGCGCATGTGGACAACCTGCCGGCCGGCGCCGAGGTCATCGGGCCCGGTACCGCCGTGTGCCCGGGCGAGATGTTCACGGACACCAAGGGCAAGCAGCCGCACAGCGCGCCGCGCGCAATGACCGAGGCCGACATCACGCACGCTGTGAGCGAGCATGCGACCTCCGCCAAGCTCGCTCTGGACGCAGGCTTCGATGGAGTCGAACTGCATGGCGCCAACGGCTACCTGATCGAGCAGTTCCTGAATCCGCTGATCAACCTGCGCGACGACGGCTACGGCGGCAGCATCGAAGCCAGAAACCGACTGGCGCTTCGAATCGTGCGCGCAACGGTCGCGGCGATCGGTCGCGACCGTGTGGGCATTCGGCTGTCGCCCTTTGGCGTGTTCAACGGGACCGGCGAGTTCCCCGAGGTGCGGGCGCAGTACCTGGCGCTGACCAAGGCGCTATCCGAGCTCGGCTTGCTCTACATCCACCTGGTCGATCATTCGTCGATGGGCGCACCGCCGGTGCCAGCGGACTTCAAGCTCAAGCTGCGCGCCGATTTCAGCGGCATGTTCATCCTGTCCGGCGGCTTGAACCACGGCAGTGCCGAACAGGCGTTGCTTGACAAGCGCGGCGACCTGATCGCGTTCGGGCGTGCGTTCCTGGCCAACCCCGACCTCGTGGCGCGGATGCGTGTCGATGCGCCGCTCAATGCCCCCGACATGGAGACGTTCTACACACCCGGCGCGAAGGGCTACACCGACTACCCGATTCTGGCCGCCGCAACCAAAAAAGTAGCGGCATGAAGGCATTCGTCTACCTCGGTCCGCAGCAAACGGCGCTGCAGGATCGGCCCAAGCCAAAACTCGCCGCACCTACCGATGCGATCGTGAAAGTGACCTACACGACCATCTGTGGCACCGACCTGCACATCCTCAAGGGCGAGGTGCCGAGCTGCGCGCCCGGGCGCATCCTTGGTCACGAAGGCGTCGGCATCGTCGACGAAGTCGGCTCCGCCGTGACCGCTTTCAAGGTGGGCGATGCGGTGCTCATCTCGTGCGTCAGCGCGTGCGGAAAATGCGTCAACTGCCGCCGCCTGATGTATTCGCACTGCACCATTGGTGGCTGGATTCTGGGCAACACCATCGACGGCACGCAGGCGGAATACGTGCGTACCCCGCATGCGGACATGAGCCTGTATCCGATCCCGCCCGGCGCCGACGAGGAGGCGCTGGTGATGCTCAGCGACATCCTGCCCACAGCGATGGAATGCGGCGTGCTCAACGGCCGCGTGCAGCCCGGCAGCAGCGTGGCCATCGTCGGCTGCGGGCCGATCGGGCTGGCGACGCTGCTGACCGCAAAGTTCTACTCGCCAGCCGAGATCATCGCCATCGACCTCGACGACGGGCGCTTGGCCGTAGCCAAGCGTTTCGGTGCAACCGCGACCATCAACAGCGGCAATGGCAATGACGCTGCGGCTGAGGCGGTGATGAAGCTGACCGCACAGCGCGGCGTCGACACCGCCATCGAAGCCGTGGGCCTGCCCGCGAGCTTCGAGTTGTGCCAGCAGATCGTCGCTGCCGGCGGCACCATCGCCAACATCGGCGTGCACGGCATCAAGGTCGACCTGCACCTGGAAAAGCTGTGGGACCGCAACATCACCATCACCACACGGCTGGTCGACACCGTCAGCACGCCGATGTTGCTCAAAACGCTGCACTCGCACCAGCTCGATCCAACGCCGCTGATCACGCACCGCTTCAAGCTCGACCAGATTCCCGACGCCTACGAGATCTTCGCGCACGCGGCCCAAACTCACGCACTCAAGGTCCTCATCGAAGCATGAACGCCTCCGCACCTGCTCTGTCTGCCGTTTCGGCCCGGGATTCCTCCACGAGTCCCAAAGTGCCCACGACCTCATCCTACAAAAGCATCAACCCCAACACCGGCGAGCTGCTCAAGAGTTTCGAGACCACCGACAGTGCGCAACTGGAAAAGTCGCTGGCCGCCGCCGAGAGCTGCTTCCAGACCTGGAAGCACAAGACCTATGCCGAGCGCGCGGTGATTCTCAACAAGGCCGCCGCACTCATGCACGCCCATGTCGACGACTTCGCGAAGCTCGCCACGCTGGATATGGGCAAGCTGATCAATGAAGCGCGCGGTGAAGTGAAGTTCAGCGCCGACATCCTGGCCTACTACGCCGAGCATGCACAGGCCTTCCTCGCGCCGACGACGCTGCACCCCCACGTTGGCGAGGCGCATATGGAAAGCTCGCCCATCGGCGTGCTGTTGTGCATCCAGCCCTGGAATTTTCCCTATTACCAGCTGGCGCGCGTGGCCGGACCGCAGTTGATGGCCGGCAACACGCTGGTGGTCAAGCACGCAAGCTGCGTCCCGCAATGCGCGATCGCCTTCGAGAAGTTGCTGCTCGACGCCGGTGCGCCGGTCGGCGCTTACACCAACCTGCTGATCTCGCACGAACAGTCCGATGCCGTTATCGACGACGCGCGCATCAAGGGCGTGGCGCTCACCGGCAGCGTTGCCGCAGGGCGAACCGTGGCAGCGCGCGCCGGGCAGAACCTGAAGAAAAGCACGATGGAACTCGGCGGCAGCGATGCCTTCATCGTGCTCGACGATGCCGACATCGACTTCGCGATTCCCTGGGCCGTCTGGGGTCGCATGTACAACTGCGGCCAGACCTGCTGCGCGGCCAAGCGATTCATTGTGCTGGACAAGGTCGCCGACACCTTCTTCGCGAAATTCAAGACAGCGCTGGAGGCACTCGTGCCCGGCGACCCGATGGACGAAAAGACCACCCATGGCCCGCTTTCCACCGAGGCCGCACTGGTGCAGTTGCTGGCTCAGGTGGACGCGGCTGTGAAGGGTGGCGCCAAGCTGCTGATGGGCGGCAAGCGCATCGAGCGTCCGGGTTGGTTCATGCAGCCGACCATTCTCACCGATATCCAACCCGGCAACCCCGCCTTCCGCGATGAGTTCTTCGGGCCGGTGGTCTCGTTCTATCGCGTCGAGGACGAGGCCGCTGCGATCGCACTGGCCAACGATTCCGACTTTGGCCTCGGCGGCTCGGTATGGACGAACGACGAGGTCCGTGGCAAGCGCATCGCGAGCCAGGTCGACACCGGGATGATGTTCGTCAACAA
>JBBSDI010000367.1:0-3188 GCA_038249585.1 Lysobacterales bacterium
CGAAATTGCCGACGCTGATCGGTGTCGAGTCGCCGGCGATTGCTACCGAACAGATCAGCAGGGCACCGGGGAGGGCAGCGAGCACGCGGATGATCGGCATGACGGTTCACTCCAAGGTGCGCAGAAACAGTGGGCTGCGTGCGACAGCGATCATCGGTTCGGGGCCGGCAGAAGTTCAGGGTGGCATGATTCTACGCTGGCGAGGGTTTCAAGCGTCTGGGGCGGGAATGTGTTCAGAACGTGACACGCAATTGATGCCAGTCCCGATTTGCGCCCCGATTCGCGGTCCAGCTGATTGATGCCTGTTCCTATTCGCGAGTTATTCGCGTGGGTCATGGCAATCCGGAGAGCGGCAGGTCGGGACGACCCGCCCTTCGAATCGTGCCGGCGGCAGCCGAATGGTGCGCGGTCAGCGAGCGGCGTCGCGGCGCTCGCGCAGCCACAGCGCCAGCCGGTACATCGGCGCCAGCCAGGGTCGGCGGGCGCAGGCCTCCCGGCAGCGCACGCGGCGCACCGCGCGCTTGCGGTCGGCGAAGCGGGCGAGCAGCTGCTGGTGGGGGACGTAGCCGCTGGCCTGATCGAACTGCCGCAGCGCCTGCATCTGGCCGCGTGGGCCGTCCTGCAGGCCGATCTCGACCAGCAGCGAAGGGCGGACGTGACCGCGCGCCACTTCATCGCGAACCAGCGCTGCATCGATCGCACCCTCATCGAGCATCTGCTGCAGTGCCTGCACCCATAGTCCGCCGTGGGGATGGCCGGGCAGCACCCAGGGCTGGGTCCGGATCTCGGTGAAGTGCAGGTTGCGGGTGCGCACGGGGTCGAACTGGTCGAGGTCGTTCCAGCCCGCCGGGATCAGTTCGCGCATGTCGCCGGGTTCGAGCAGCGGGTCGATGGACATTAATGCGTTGTAGTCGTAGCGCAGGCCCAGGCCATTGACGATGTCATCCACCCGCCACGGAAGCCGGGCGCAGTCGAGCAGCATCACGGCCGCGTGCTTGCCGCGGTCGGCCTGCTCGCGCGAACCGATCTCGATGGCAATGCGCGCGCCGTGCAGCGGCGTGTTCCACAGTTCGACGATGTCCCGGAACACCAGCATGTCCGAATCCAGGTAGATGGCCTTGCCGGCATGGCCGCACAGCGCGGGGATCGCGAACCGGGCGAAACTGAACTCGGTGTAGGGCGAGTGCCGCGGATCCGCGGGCAGCGGCGCCTGGTCGTTGTGGATGCTGCGGATGTCCACCGGCAGTGAGCTGTGCCGGCGGATCGACCACGCCAGCACCGCGAAGGGCAGGACTTCGCTGCGGTCGGCGCCACAGAAGATTCGAACTGAGTGCTCGTTCATGTTTAATAATGGAAACCGGCTGGCTGGCCGCAGCCTACCAGCCCGTCCGCGACGTCGATAAAACCGAGGAAAACCGTCCAATGGCTTCTGCACAGGCCAGCGCCATCATCAGCACCTACAACCAGCCCGAGTGGCTGCGCCGCTGCCTGCTGGGCTATGCCCACCAGGACCGCACCGACTTCGAACTGCTGGTCGCCGACGACGGGTCGGGTCCCGAGACCCGCGCCATGATCGATGCCATGCGGCCGCAACTGCCGTTTGATCTGAAGCACGTCTGGCAGGACGACGACGGCTTTCGCAAGTGTCGCATCCTCAACCGCGCCATCGAGGCCGCGTCGACCGACTATCTGATTTTCTCCGACGGCGACTGCGTCCCGCGCTCGGATTTTGTGTCCCAGCACCTGCGCCTGCGCAAGCCCGGGCACTACCTCGGCGGCGGTTACTGCAAGATGCCGGGCGACATCAGCCAGCGCATCGATGATGCCGTCATCGCCTCGGGCGACTTCGTCGACCTGGCCTGGCTGGTTGCCCAAGGCCTGCCGCGCGGCAAGCGCACGTGGAAGCTCTGGGCCCGCCCGGGCTGGCGCGAGCGCGTGCTCAACGCCGTGACCCCGACTCCACCGCGATGGGCCGGCAACAACGCCTCGGGCTGGCTTGCCGACCTGCGCGCGGTCAACGGCTTCGACGAGCGACTGACCTACGGCGGCGAGGACCTGGAGCTGGGTGAACGCTTGACGCGTGCCGGCATCCGCGGCAAGCAGATCCGCTTTTCGGCTATCTGCGTGCACCTGGACCATGACCGCGGCTACATCAAGCCCGAGATGATCCAGGCCAACGACCGCATCCGCGCGCAGGGCCGCGCCAGCCGCAGCGTGTGGACGCCCTTCGGGCTGCAGCGCGGAGCGGGCGCCTAGCCCGCCGCGGGGTCGCCGGGCAATGCACACGCGCGCACTTCATTTCGCTTCCACGCCGATGATCGCGCTGGAGGCGGCGGCGATCGCCCTGGCCCGGCCCGGGCAACACCGGCTGGTGCTGATCGAGGACTTCGATCAGGCCGGGCGCTTGAGCGATCTGCTGTCGCGCTGGCGCGACTGCCCGTTCGAGGCGCTGGAGCGACTACCCGGGCGCTACACGGAACATGTCCGCGGCGGCGGCGACCACCCGCGCGGCCCGGCCCGCGCCTGGCGTCGCGTCCGGGTCAAGCGCGACCTGCGCCAGCAGACCCTGGCGCGAATCGCCGCACTGGACGCGGATTTCGCCCCGGACCAGGTCTGGGTAGGCAACGACCGCAAGGTGGAAACGCAGTTCGCGCTGCACCTTGCCTCGCGACGCAAAGGCGGCCCGGCAGGCCGCTATCTCGATGACGGCCTGTACACCTACCTGGGCGACGTGCGAACGCGACCGTGGGTGCGACGGGTCGATTGGCTGGTGAAACAGTTCAGTTACGGGCGCTGGTGGCACAACGCCGCGCAGGCGGGCACCAGCCCCTGGATCAGCGAAGCGTGGCTGGCCTTTCCGGAGCGTGCCCGCGACCAGTCGCCGCTCCGGCAGCGCCATCGACTCGAGCCCGGCCTGTTCACCACGCCGGCGTTCGCGCGACTGGGCGTGCTGGCGGCGCGCGAGTTCGGCGTCGACCGGCAGCAACTCTGCGCTGCGAACCTGGTGCTGGTGCTGCCGCACTCCAACCAGTTCGCCCTGAACCCCGGGCTGGCGGAGGGTTTGAACGACCTGGTCGACGAGGTGGCCAGGCGCGGACTGCACGTGGCGATCAAATACCATCCGCGCGAGCGCGAGCCGGACCCGGGCGGATTGCGCCGCGAGGGAACCAGCATCGAGCTGCCGGCGC
>JBBSDI010000368.1:0-3177 GCA_038249585.1 Lysobacterales bacterium
AGCAGATTGGCCGACAATGCCTTGCGGCCGTAGGCATTGCCCAGCCAAAGCCACGCGTTGGCGCTTTGCGGCAGTTGCTCGGTGACCTGCTCGCCGCGCGCGATCGCATCGTCGACCCGGTTTTCGCGAAGCAACTGGCGCGCCTCGATCGCCTCGGGCTCCAGTGGAGTTATCGCCGCGGCAACTGCACTCATGGAGCCGAGCAGCATCAGCAGTGTTCCGAGGGTGGTGAGCACGCGCATGGGTGGTTCCGGTCGGGGGCAGGTGGCCTAGTATCGACGCGGCGAATGAATCGGCAATTAATCCGGTACCGCCAACGCCCGTGAACGGGCATCATTGCCAGCGGGTCACCGATCGGGGGAGACGATGTCCGGGATTTTGCCGTCGCGCTATTTTTTCATGCTCGGTTGCGGGCTGGTCGCAATCGGCGCTGCAGCCGCCGCGTGGTCGGGGCAGGGCGCTGTGTGGTGGCTGCCTGCCGCGATTGCGGCAGCGCTGACCATCGTCGGCGTGCGCGATGTCACCCAGACCCGTCAATCGATACGGCGCAACTATCCGATCCTGGCCCATATGCGGTTCTTTCTCGAAGAGGTGCGGCCGGAGATCCGCCAGTACCTGCTGGAGTCGGATACCGAAGCGCAGCCGTTTTCGCGCAACCAGCGCTCGATCGTGTACCAGCGCGCCAAGGACGTGGTGGACAAGCGACCTTTCGGCACCCAGCTGGACGTGTACGCCCCGGACTACGAGTGGATCAACCACTCGATGGCGCCGGCAGAAATCGACAGCCACGATTTCCGCATCATGGTCGGCTCCAGCCAGTGTACGCAGCCCTATTCGGCCAGCGTGTTCAACATCTCGGCGATGAGCTATGGCGCGCTGTCGCCGAACGCGATCCTTGCGCTCAACGATGGCGCGCGCCGCGGCCGCTTCTTCCACGACACCGGCGAGGGCTCGATCTCGCGCTTCCACCGCGAACCCGGCGGCGACATCGTGTGGGAAATCGGCTCGGGTTACTTCGGCTGCCGCAATCCCGATGGCACCTTCAACGAGGAGCGCTTCGCCAGCAACGCGGCCTCGCCGCAGGTGAAGATGATCGAGATCAAGCTGTCGCAGGGTGCCAAGCCCGGCCACGGCGGCGTGCTGCCCGGGGCCAAGGTCACCGCCGAGATCGCTGCCGCACGCGGTGTTGCAGAGGGTCAGGACTGCATCTCGCCCGCACGCCATTCGGCGTTCTCCACCCCGATCGGTCTGCTGCAGTTCGTCGCGCGCCTGCGCGAGCTGTCGGGCGGAAAGCCGGTGGGATTCAAGCTCGCGATCGGCCATCCGTGGGAATGGTTCGGCATCGCCAAGGCGATTCTCGAGACCGGGATCACGCCCGATTTCATCGTCGTCGATGGTGGCGAGGGCGGCACCGGTGCGGCCCCGCTGGAGTTCACCGATCATGTCGGCGCACCGCTGCAGGAAGGCCTGATGCTGGTCCACAACACCTTGGTCGGGATCGGCAAGCGCGGCGAGATCCGGATCGGCGCCAGCGGCAAGATCGTCACCGCCTTCGATCTGGCGCGCACCTTCGCGCTCGGCGCCGACTGGGGCAATTCCGCGCGCGGCTTCATGCTGGCGCTGGGCTGCATCCAGGCGCAGTCGTGCCATACGGGCAAGTGCCCGACCGGCGTCACTACCCAGGATCCCCGCCGCTATCAGGCGCTGGTGGTGCCCGACAAGGCCGATCGGGTGCTGCACTTCCACCAGAACACGCTCAAGGCGCTCAAGGAGTTGATCGCAGCAGCGGGGCTCAGCCATCCCGAGCAGGTCGGTCCGGAACACGTCATCCGCAGGATCTCATCGACCGAAGTGCGCTCGATCGCGGCGCTGTATCACTGGGTGCAGCCGAACGAGTTGCTCGGCGGCGTGCCCTCTCACGCGGTGTTCCGGGTGTTCTGGGACGCCGCACGCGCGGACCGTTTCGACGCGCCACCGAATGTGCTGACGATGCGCACCACCAAGATGCGCTGATGTGCCTGATCGCGATAGCGTGGCGAATCCGCGACGACTGGCCGCTGCTGCTGGCTGCCAATCGCGATGAGTTTCATGCGCGTGCAGCGGCGCCGGCCGCGCGCCAGATGCACGGATACATCGCCGGGCGCGACCTTGCCGCGGGTGGGACATGGCTTGGTGCGAGCGAGAACCGGCGCTTCGCCGCGGTCACCAACTTTCGCGATCCGAGCGAGCCTGGGGATCGCCTACGCTCTCGTGGTGCATTGGTATCGGAATATCTCTGTGGCGCGCAGACTCCGGCGGACTACGCGCGCGAGGTCGCCGATGCGGCAGCGTTGTATCGCGGATTCAACCTGTTGCTCGGCGACGCTAACAACCTGTGGTACGTCGGCAGCCGGGCGGGTGCGCCGGAAGCGCTGGCGCCGGGCGTGCACGGGTTGTCGAATCACTTGCTGGATACTCCGTGGCCGAAGGTGACTCAGCTGCAGGCGCGAATGCAGGCTGCCGCGTTGCTGCCCGACCCGTTACCGTCGTTGTTCGATGCGCTTGGCGACCGCAGCATCGCTGCCGACGAGTCTCTGCCGGACACCGGCATCGGACTGCTGCGCGAGCGCGCGCTGTCGGCGGCATTCATTGTCACCCCGGGCTACGGCACTCGCTGCTCGACGGTACTGGCATTGGCGCCCGACCGCGGCCGATTTATCGAGCAGACCTGGAATCCGGATGGGACGAAGGCTGCGCGTCGCAGCATCGAGTGGTAGCGCAAGGCACGACCTGAACAACTTCCCTCGCGGGCGGGCGACTTGCCCAGAGGCTCCACAGGTGAAAAAAAACGCGGGCACAGGGCCCGCGCTTTCTCGTGGCGATGTGCGCCGCGGTCCCGTTACATGGGAACGACGTTTTCCGCCTGCAGGCCCTTTTGGCCCTGCACCACCTTGAACTGCACCTGCTGTCCCTCGGCGAGGGACTTGCGGCCGCCGCCGCCGCTGACGATCGCGCGGAAGTGCACGAACACGTCAGGACCGTTGTCGCGCTTGATGAATCCGAAGCCTTTCTCGTCATTGAACCACTTGACGATGCCCATCTCTTGGTCGCTCATTGGAATGCAGCCTCAACCCGTTTCGAAGTAAGTGCGTCCCCGTCGACGCACCATGACACTGGATGCCCTCACCGGCCCCCCCC
>JBBSDI010000369.1:0-3158 GCA_038249585.1 Lysobacterales bacterium
CAGATCCGCATTACGGTCGGCGGCAATCCGGATCTCGGTCCTGAGGAAGCCGTCAGCAAGACGTTGGGTCTGGTCTACAGTCCGTCGTTCGTGGAAGGCCTCAACCTGTACCTCGACTGGTACAACATCAAGATCACCAACGCAATCGGTGGCGTCGACGCGCAGCTGGTGCTCAACTCCTGCTACAACGGCACGAACTTGGCCAACTGCGCGCTGATCAGCCGCGGTCCGACCGGTGACATAGCCGACCTGTTCGCCGGCATCGTCAACGATCCGATCGGCGGCTTCGAGACCGAGGGCTACGACTTCACGGCCGAGTACCGCTTCGACACCGACTTCGGCAAGTTCCGCATCAACTGGGACAATGCCTATGTCAGCTACTACGGCGACATCGGCCAAGCCACCAACACAGTCGGCGTGTACCTCGACCGCACCAACTTCGGTCGTCGCCTGAAGTCGAACATCTCGACCAACTGGCAGTCCGGCGACTGGGGTGCGACGTTCTCCGCACGTTACCTGTCGTCGCTCGACGAGGACTGCGGGCTGCCAGTGTTCTTCGGCGGCGCGGACCTGTGCTCGAACCCGGACGGCTCGGTGCAGTTTCCGGATGGCGAAAACAACATCAGCGACACCTGGTACTTCGACCTGCAGGGCAGCTGGGAAACGCCGTGGGACGGCCGCGTCACCGCTGGTGCGCGCAACCTCTTCGACGAGGATCCGCCGATCTCGTATTCGACCTTCGCCAACAGCTTCGACCCGAGCTACGACATTCCGGGCCGCTTCTGGTACGTGAGTTACGCGCAGAAGTTCTGATCGCACACCGATCGGTTCCACTGCGGTTGGTTTCACCTGCGGCCCCGGAGACGGGGCCGCAGTTCGTTCGGGGGCAGCACTTTACGGACTGCACTGTGTGGGACTGCGCTCTCGGGGATCTGGTTTCAGCAAACGCGATTTCAGAATGTAATGGCCCACCGCCCCGCGCAGCATGCCCCCCGTGATGCCGAACACCCCTAGACTGCCCGCGCTCCCGCTGCAGCGCGCGTATCAATGACAACATCCCCTGCCCGCGTCGATCCGACGGACCCCTGCTGGTTCCCGTTCGACCTCGACCTCACCGCCGGCCGCGTCCGCTTCCTGCGCCTGACGCCTGCGGTCCTTGAGCGCGCGGTGTTTCTCGACCACCGCATCGCCGTGGAATCGCGCGTGCCGAGCGACCTGCCGCTCGATGCGATTGCGCTGCCGCCGCCGGCGACGCCCGCCTGGCTCTTCCACACCTCGTTCTGCTGCTCGAGCCCGCTCGCGCGCGCAGTGCACCTCGCACTCGCGGTAGAAGTGCTGAAGGAACCTTTGGCGCTGCGCCGGCTCTCGGACGCAGCGCACGCCGGGCAGCCGGTGACACCTTGAATCGATCCCATGGTGCGGCTGCTCGCGCGCGGCTGGCAACCAGGCTCGCGCACGCTGATCAAGCCCACCCATGTCGCGCTCAACGTAGCGCCCGCGCCGCTGGCGGCAACGCCGCAGGCGCGGGCGGTGCTGCTGCACTCGACCCTGCAGGATTTCATCGTCTCCAACCTGAAGAAAAATCCGGAGACCAAGGACAAGGTCGGCCAGCTGGCGACGCGACTGCTTGCCGACGCCGGCGCGCCGTCCGAACTGCTGCAGCGTGCAGGCGAGGCCGCCGGCTGGGCCGGTCTGGTCGCAGCACAGTGGCTGGCCACCAAGCGCCTTGCGCAGGCCCTGATGGCGGCCGCACCCGGGCGCGTGATCGCCTTGACCGACCGCGAGCTGCTGGCCGACGTGCCCGGCCGCGTGGTGGAGCTCGCGCGCCAGCTCGGGCTGCCGGCTCAACCCGAAGCGCTGGCGAAGCACGCGGCCGCGGAATCCGGCCGCCACGCCAAGGCAACCGAGGTCGTCTACGACGCCGGACTACACGAGCGCGAGGCAGCGCTGATCCTCGGCCGCTTCGGATCGATGATCGCCGACGCCCTGGACTTCGCCGGTGCGGTGGCGCCAGCGCTGCTCGGCGACGGCCCGCTGCGCGCGGCGGTCCGCTGAGCGATCACCACGCAGCGCGGCAAACAACCCAATCCAGCGCTGTCATCCAGCCGCGCGTCCGGAAGACCGGACGTGCCGGTCGCGCACACGGTGCGCTCCTACACCCAGGATGGATCGCTGCGGCAACCGAACGGCCCCGGCTTGGATCGCGCTCTTGCAGGAGCCCACCCTGTGGGCGACCGGTGTAGCGGCAAGGATCGGATGTGCCGGTCGCGCACACGGTGCGTTCCTGCACTCAGGAAGCATCGGAGCTGTGACCGATGGACTTCGGCTTCGATCGCGCCGTTGCAGGAGCCCACCCTGTGAGCGCCCGGTCATACGGCAAGCACCGGCTCAGCGCTTGCGAATCTCCAGATCGCCGGAGAAGGTTTCGACATCGATGCGCGCCGCACCGGCGCCGACCGTGGCACTCAGGCTTTCGCCGGGCCCATGTTCTTGCTTGTCGACGCTACCGAAATCGCTGCGGATGCTGCCGCTGAAGGTACTTGCCTCGATCTTGGCCGACAGTTCGGCCGGGACCCGCAGGCGCAACTGGCCACTGAGCGTTTCGGCGCGAATGGTCCCGGTCCCGCGCGGCACCAGATCGATCTCGATGCTGCCAGACACCGTACTGGCGGTCAGCCGATCGACCTCGCCTGCGCTGATCCGCGCATCGCCCGAGACCGTCTCGACCATGATCTCGCCAGTCAGTCCCGCGGCTACGAGATCACCACTGACGGTTTCCAGTTCGGCGCGCTTCGCGCTGCCGCTCATCTCGATGCTCCCGCTGACGCTGCTCAGATGCAGTCGCTCGACCTCGCCTTGCAGGCGCACATCGCCGCTGACGCTCTCGAGGGCTACCTCGCGACTGCCGCTGATGCCGTCCACGCGCACATCGGCGCTGACTGCATCGACTTCCAGCAGCACGCCGCGCGGCACCTTGACCTCCAGCCGCGTGTCGGCGGTCGGACCGCCACGGCCCCACCAGCCCCAGCCTTTGCCGTCGGGGGTTTCGATACGAATCGAGACGCGCGCACCCTCGCCTTCCACCTTGAGCTCCGAGCCCTCACCGAGACTGCCGCCGATCGCAACCTGCGGCTGGTCCCAGCCGCTGACCAGCACCA
>JBBSDI010000370.1:0-3152 GCA_038249585.1 Lysobacterales bacterium
CACCAGCGCAGGATTGAGCAACAGTTTGAACGGTTCTGGCATGGCGGCGCTGTTCGTGGGACAGGCGCGATGATGGCGCAAGCGACCAGCGTGGCGCGTGTGCGGCGGCTGCCCGCTGCCAGCGGGGCGGGGACTTTGCATGGAACCGCGAGACCGACGAAATCAAGGCCGGCCAGTTTGCAGCGCCGCCCGGGTTCGAGTACTGGCTGCTCAAGTTCGACGGCATGGGGCTGGACGGCGAACTCGGTGCTGCGCACGACTACGGCCGCATCGAATATGCGAACTACCTCATGGCGAAGGCAGCGGGCCTGACCATGATGCAGTCCCGCCTTTCTGGCGTTTCGGCGCATGGTTTTCAACGTCCTGGGCAGCACCTGCGACGATCACACGAAGTACTTTTCGTTCCGCCTGCGCAAGGGGCGGCCGCGGCTGGCACCAGCTTACGACGTGACGTTCGCCCACCACCCCAAGGGTGAATGGACACACCAGCACCGCATGTCGGTCAATCGCAAGTTCAGGGATCTCACGCAGCACGATCTGCTCGCCGAGGCCGGGCGATTCGCCGTTGGCACAGCGCCCAGGGTCATCGCGCCAGTGCGCGCAGCGATGCAGCAATGGCCTTTATTCGCGCGACGGGCGGGGCTGTCGTCAGGGCACACAACGTTGATCGCCGACCAGCTGATGCTCCTCCGGTAACAACGCGGCACGACGGCGCTGCCGGTCACAGAATCCAGCCATCGCAGCCGCCTGGGTGCATGCTATTTGTTCAGATCATCGCTTGATGGCGCCCGCTCGCCGCGGACTGGGCGACTGGAGCGCACAGCGCCCCGGTCGCCCGCGCGAACATTACTCGAAGCCGTTGCGGAACAGCAGTTCGCTCACGCTGTACAAGGTTGTCGTGCCGCTGATCTCGTTGGCCACCGCGATCATCGGCGCGCCGGTGGGACTGTCGGCGGCGGCGATGAAGGTAATGCCTTCAGGCCCGAGGTCGCCGGCGGCATCCGGATCGGTGACCAGATCGATGGTGACCGCGAAGTTGCGCTGGTTGACATAGCCCGCGTACTGCACCGCATACGGGTTGCTTACGTTGAACACCGCCACGCCGCCGATGCGCTCGAGGCCAACGAAGGCATAGGTGCGGCCGTCTGGCGTGCTGCCGACCGCAATCGCTTCCGGCTCGGGGCCCTTGTTGTCGCTGCGCGTATCGAAGTCGTTGACCGAGTGGTCGGCGTTGAAGTTCAGCGGGAAGCGGATGGCGGTGACCTGTTCGAGGATGTCGCCGCTGTCGTAGACCAGATTGCCGAACTGGTCCCAGACGATGAACGAACGACTGCCGTAGATCTGCAGGCGCTCGAAGTCCGCATCGGCATCCAGGTTGCCATCGATCAGCGAGGCGTTGAGTCGACCCAGCTGTGCGTTGGTCTTCAGCAGCGCCGCGTTCGGAAACACCACCGGATCGAGCACCAAGGCACTGTTGCCGATGCGCTGGTTCTCGCCGCGATCGTCGCCCTCGCCGGCGCTGACATAGAACGTGCTGCCGTTGGCGGAGAACGCGGCGATCGAATCGGGCATGTGCATGCCGTAGACCGGCCAGTTGGCGATGTTGATTGCCGGGCCGTTGGGTGCTGGACCGTCGCGATCGGAGGCATCGAGGCCGGCCGGCTGGTCGAAGCGCACGAAACCCAGCTGGATCGGAGTCGGCTCGGTATCCAACGGCACCGTACCATTGGGCGGAATCGGTAGCGGCAGCGGCGCGATGCCGAAATCGTTGTCGTTGATCAGGGCAAGTTCGCCGTTGCCAAGCCAGGCGACCCCTTCGAGCTTGTCGCCTTCGAAGTAGCCGATCGACGGCAGGTTGGCGGTCTTGATCTTGGACACCGCACGGATGCCCGCGGTGACCAGCTGGTCGGGCGTGTGTTGTTCGAGGGTCAATCCCGGCAGTAGTGGCGGTGCACCGACCGCACGCAGGTTGGTGGCACCCGCGAGGGTGAACTGGAACAGCATCTTCTTGCCACTGCGCTGCACCGAGTCGTCGCGCTCGACGATGTAGAAGGTGCCGTTGCCCGCGTATGCGGCATCGCCGATCTTGTCGGGGTTCTGGCCCGCCTCGCGGAACGGCGTCTTGTCCATCAGGTACACGTACTCGGCGACCACCGCGCCATCGGCGGGATTGATGCCGATCATGCGGATCACCTTCGAGGCGTTGCTCGCGGCCACAGTGGGATTGGCCAGCGGTGTCTGGATGAAGGCGTACAGGATGCCGCTGTCGGTATCCAGCGCCATGCCCTCGAATCCGCGGTTGGCGCGGCGCGAGCTGTATTCGGCAGGCAGGGTTTCGGTGCCGTAGGTTCCAGCCGGTTGCCCGCCGAGCGCGCCGGTGCCGGTGGGCACGTAGCGCGAGAGCAGCACCCCGGTGCTGGAGAACCGATAGATCGCCGGTCGGTATTCGTCGACCATCCAGTAGTCGCCGTTGGCCGTGAGCACCACGCCTTCGATATCGGCGCCGAACGGATCGTAGGCCAGCACCGCGCCGTTGAGATCCACCGGCTCCTCGTCGACACCGGCGATGTTCGGCCGGCCGGTCAATGGCGTGATTCCATCGGCGCGGGTCAGCAGGATGGTGCTGCCCAGCGCGATCGCGCCGTTGCTCGGGTCGTAGGTGAAACGCACGATGCGCGGCTGATAGTTCGGCAGCACGAACGGACGCTCCAGCGCCGCGTCGGCATCGGTATTGGTCGGCTCGGCATTGGGACCGCGATCGGGCACCGCCACGAAGCGCAGTCGGCCGGTTGGCCCGTCGACACCCTCGAACCACAGGCCCGAGAATCCGCCGAGCAGGATGTTCTGACCCACTGGCGTGGTGCCCAGCAGCGGCATCGGCGGGAAATTGAAGGTATCGACCGAAGGCAGGCCGCGATTGTGGTTCTTGACACCCGCAGGCACGATGTCGAGCACGCTGCGCGTGGCCAGATCCAGAACCGCGAAGGCATTGTTCTCCTGCAAGGTCACGAAGGCGCGCGTATTGTCCGGCGAGACCGCGATGTACTCAGGCTCCAGATCGCGGCCCGCGCTGCGGTTGGGAAAGATGCGCACGCCACGCGCGCGCAACTCGTTTTCGCGGCCATCGAAGCTGGTGAAATCGATCTGCACCG
>JBBSDI010000371.1:0-3149 GCA_038249585.1 Lysobacterales bacterium
GCCCAATCAGGCCTACGTGGTGCGTCACGGCCGCGTTACGCCCGCGCAGCTGCAGACCCTGGCTGGTGTCCGGTGGGCCGGCGCCTACGAGGCCACATGGAAGGTGCAGCCCTCGCTGCTTGCCACGCCCAATGGCAGCGCAGACATCACGCTCGAGATCGAAGGTTTTGCCGGCGAGTCCGCCTCGCGCATCGCGCGCGCAATGCGCAAGAGCGTTCCAGGCGCTGCGCTGCAACTGACCCGCGAGGATGCGCGTTCACCACGCATCCGGATCAGCGCGCCCGCCGGCCAGGCGCAACTGCTCGTGATCGCGGCGGCGACGCTGGACGGCGTGGCGTGGGTCGGCGCCTTTGCCGAGCCGCGTCTGCACAACGACGAATCGATCGGGCCGATGCAGGCCAATGCCGCAACCGGCACTCCGATCTGGGACCGCGACATCACGGGTACGGGGCAGATCGTCGCCATCTCCGACTCCGGTCTGGATCGCAACGAATCGTGGTTCACCCGCTACGACAACGGCAGCGGCGTGGTCAACATGCTCACTGATACTGAACCGGTGAGCCCGATTCCGCCGGCGATCGGCGCGACCTGGCCTATGCGCAAGGTCTACGCCTACTGGGTGCAGCCCGGCGCTACCGGTTACGACAACAATGCCGACTGCGGTGGCGGCGCGACTGGCTATCACGGTACCCATGTGGTCGGCACGGTGGCCGGCGATCGTGGCGCTACCGCGACGCCCACCGATCCCGCACACGACGCGGGCGGCGACGACGGCATGGCGCCGAACGCACAGATCCTGTTCCAGGATATCGGCAACGACACCACCGGCTGTCTGTCGGGCTTGGGCAATCTTCGCGCGACCATCGCGCAGGCATCAGCCGGCGGGGCACGCTTGTCCAACAACAGTTGGGGTGCTGGCACCGCTGGAGCTTACGCGGGCAACGATGTGGACGTGGATGCGGCCACCTGGGATGTACAGGATCTGCTGTTCGTGGTCTCCGCCGGCAACGACGGCCCCGACGCGACCAGCATCGGCTCACCGGGCAATGCGAAGAACGCGCTGACCGTCGGCGCCAACGGTCACGGCAACGCGCTTACCATCGCCAACTTCTCCAGTCGCGGTCCCACCCAGGACCAGCGCATCAAGCCCGATATCGTCGGCCCCGGCGTGGCGATCGTTTCCGCGGCCGGTAATTCGGACGACCGTCCGCTGGAGCAGGCGGGCACCACGCGCACCCTCAGCGGCACCTCGATGTCGGCGCCCACCGTCACCGGCGCGGCAGCGCTGCTGCGCCAATACTTCGAACACGGCTGGTATCCGCGCGGTTCGCGCACCCCGGCCGATCGCGTCGATCCCAACGGCGCACTGACCAAGGCCCTGTTGCTCAACGGCACCGCCGTGTTGGGCTCCTGGCCGACCAATACCTTCGGCTGGGGACGCCTCTGGCTGGAAAGCAACCTCTACTTCAATGCCGGAATCGGCGGCGGCGCCGGCGATACGCGGCGCATGCGCTTGTGGGAACGCGAGCGCAGTGCGGGGCTTGCGACCGGTGAGCAGCATGCCTACACACTGCAGGCGGTCGGCGTGGGCGAAGAGCTGCGCGTGACCCTGGTGTGGTTCGACCCCGAGGGTGGACTGGGCGCTGCGATCTCGTTGGTCAACAATCTCGATCTGGAAGTCATCGCGCCCAACGGCACCGATGTCTTTCGCGGCAACGTGTTTGTGGCTGGCGCCTCGTCGCCGAACACGGGCACGGCCGATATGCGCAACACCGTCGAACAGGCGCGTATCATTGCCCCGGTCGCAGGTACTTACCAGATTCGCGTGCGCGCCGCCGCTGTGCCCGGCAACGGCCGCGAGTTCAGTACGCGCCAGGGATATGCGGTGGTTGCCTCTGGCAGATTCGGCCTGCCCGATGCGCCGCCGGCGATTCCGCCCACTGGCATGACGGTGGTCAGCAACGGCGTTGCTGGCGTCGGGATCGGCTACACCGGCAGCAGCACGCAGGGCTATCAGCTGTATCGCGCAGAGGGCACCTGCGGCACGGCTGACAGCGGCGACTTCCGCTTGGTCGCGAGCACCGCAGGCAATCTTGCGGTCGACGACTTCACCCAGGGCGGCTACAACTATGCCTACAAGGTGCGCGCGGTCGCCAACGACATCGAGGGGTCGGCCTCGTCGTGCATCAATGCGCTGTCCGCCGACAGCTGCACGCGGCGTCCAAGCTTCGACAGCACCGCCGCGGTGCGTGATTTCACCAACAGCAGCTGCTCGGTGCAGCTCGGCTGGCCGCCTGGTGCGTCGAACTGCCCAACCGCTGCCGGCGTGACATACCGAGTAGAGCGTGACAGCTCGCCGTATTTCACCGCTCCAACGACCATTGCGGCTGCGGCGACCGGCACCAGCTATACGGACTCGATGGTGGTCGGTGGCAATCCCTACTACTACCGCGTCACCGCGATTGATGCGGTCGGCAACCTGAGCACGCCGAGCAGCGTGCTCAACGCGACCCCGATCGGCCCGGATGGCGCCAGCGGCGGACTGTTCGACGACGTCGACGACAACACCTACATGTCGATGCAGCGGCCGTGGCAGATCACCAACGTGCGCGCGTCCAACGGTACCTTGAGCTACCACAACGCAGCGGATGGCCAGACCTACGCACCCGACATCTGCGCGGCGATCACCACCATACCGGTCCGCGTGCCGCCCAATGGGGTCCTCCGCTACAGGGCGCGGTTCAATCTGGAACTCAACTGGGACGGCGTAGTGGTCGAGATCTCGACCAATGGCGGCACCAGCTGGGCCGATCTGCCGCCAACCGGTGGCTATCCAAGCACGCTCAGCCAGACCCAGAATCCGCCGGTCAACGCCTGCGGCTACCCGGCCACGCAAGGTGCTTTCACCGGCTCCAGCGACGGCGCATTCAATAGCTACACTTCCAATCTCGCCGCTTTCGCTGGCCAGACGGTATTGTTGCGCTGGCGTTTCACCTCCGATCCGGGAGCGGAGGAGGAGGGTTTCTACCTCGATGAGGTCAGCCTGCCGCAGACCGTTCCGGTTGGCACGCTGATGATCAGCGGCTTCGAGGACAACGATGTGGGCTCGGTGCCGCCACCGCCGGTGGACTGCAACTAAGCTGCAGCGA
>JBBSDI010000372.1:0-3130 GCA_038249585.1 Lysobacterales bacterium
CGCTGGTCAACCGATTCAGATCATCGTAGTCGTACACCCGGTCGTTCGCGGCCGCACCCACGGTGAGCCCCACGATGTTGCCCACATCGTCGGTGCCGAAGTCCAGCGACAGCCCTGCGGGGGTTCCGGTCACGGTGTCGATCCAGTAGTTCTGGTCGTAGGTTTTGCTGAGTGTACGTCCGTTGCCGAAGGTGAGCGAGTCCATTGGGCCGAAGGACCGCCAGGTCGCCGCCGACACGACTTGGGTTGCCGTTGAGCAATTGTCCCTGGCATCTTTATCGTTGCTGCGATTGCCGGCCGCATCCAGCGTATACGCGTTGCGATTGCCGGCACCGGCGGTACCGGGTCACCTTCTACGTTGCCGTTGACGTCGGAGGTGACCAGTTAATTCCCTCCGTCCCCATTTTTGCGCCAGATCAAACTCGCCATCCGCCCGCTGCGACCATCGCGCCGATGCGAAAAGAAGCGCTGCGGCTCGGAGATGGTGCAGTAGTGCCCGCCGGTTACGCGGTGCACGCCGAGTGCTGCCAGGCGCAGGCGCGCGAGCGCGTACAGATCGCACACCCAGTGGCCCGGGCGGGTGGCGGCGAAGGCGGTGACAGCGCCGGACGTCGATGCGACGAACGCATCGCGCACTTCGTCGCCGACTTCATATGCGCGCGGACCGGCTGCGGGTCCCAGCCAGGCGTGGATCAGCGCGGGGTCGATCGCCATCCGCTGCACCACTGCTTCGAGCACGCCGCCGGCCAGTCCGCGCCAGCCTGCGTGTGCGGCACCGATCAGCGTGCCATCGTCGCTGGCCAGCAGTACCGGCAGGCAATCGGCGCTGAGGATCGCCAGCACTACGCCGGGCGTGCGCGCGATGGCGGCGTCCGCTTCGGGTTCGCCGGTGCCGGCATGCTGGTGGGCGGCGATCACCTGCGTGCCGTGTACCTGCTGCAGCCATACCGGTTCGGCGGGCAAGCTCAGTGTTTCGCGCAGTGCGGCGCGATTGGCGGCCACCGCATCGGCGGCATCGCCTGACCGCGCGCCGAGATTGAAGGTGGCGAAACAACCGGTCGATGCGCCGTTACCGTTGCGCGTGGTGACCGCGGTGCGCACCGATGCGGGCGCGCTCCAGTCGGCCACCAGCCAATCGCGGCTCATCGGTCGGCGGCGGCCGGATTGTCCTGGCGCATCGCGGTGATCAGTGCATCCATGTCCGCTGGTCGCGCGGCTTCCAATTCCAGCGGCTTGCCGCTGATCGGGTGCGCAAACGCGAGTCGTTCTGCATGCAGGGCCTGGCGGCGGAACGCGCGCAGCGCCTCGATCAGACCTGCGGTGGCGCCCCTGGGCAACTTCAACCCACCGTAGACCGGGTCGCCCACCAGCGGATGCCGCACATGCGCGAAGTGCACGCGGATCTGGTGCGTGCGGCCGGTTTCCAGATCGACCTGCACCCGCGAATGGGCGCGAAAGCGTTCGCGCACGCGATAGTGGGTCACCGCCTCGCGCGCGTCTTCCACCACCGCCATCTTGGTGCGCTCGTTGCGATCGCGCCCGATCGGCGCATCGATGGTGCCACCGGCGACCAGCACGCCATAGACCACCCCCTCGTAGCGTCGATGCACCTCGCGCGCGCCGATCATCTCGACCAGCCGCGTGTGCGCGGGCAGCGTGCGCGCGATCATCATCACGCCGCTGGTGTCCTTGTCGAGCCGATGCACGATACCCGCGCGCGGGATCTCGGCCAGCTTCGGATCGTGATGCAGCAGCGCGTTCTGCAGCGTGCCGGCCGGATTGCCCGCACCCGGGTGCACCACCAGACCCGGCGGCTTGTCGATCACCAGCAGATGGCGGTCCTCGTAGACGATGCTGAGCGCGATGTCCTCGGCCAGCGAACTGACCTGCACTTCGAGTTCGGTGGCCAGCACCAGGCGCTCGCCGCCGACCACCGGGTCGCGCGGGCGCGCGTTGCGGCCGTCGATCTGCAGGCGCCCGGCCTTGATCCACTCGGCCAGCCGGCTGCGCGAATAGTCCGGAAAAAGCTCGGCGACCACCCGGTCCAGACGCTGACCGGCCAGCGCCAGCGGCACCTGCGCCTCGGTTTCGACCCGCGTGGCGACCGGGGGCGGTCCGTTTGTAAGTGTTCCGTTCATGGTCGGGCCAGCTGGCTTCGGGTTATCATCGCAGCCCCATTCTAGGACGTAGCGCCTCTGCCCATGCGTGCCCGCTCCCTGCTGCTTCGAATCCTCGTGCCGGCACTCGTGCTGCTGCTGACCGCCTGCGGCGCTTCGCGCATCGACGCCACCGAGACCCTGCCGGTGGACGAGCTGTATGCGGAAGCCAAGCAGTCGCTGCAGGCGAGCAACTACGAACGCTCCGCCCGCTACTACAAGCGCCTGATCGCGCGGTTTCCGTTTGGCCGCTATACCGAGCAGTCCGAACTGGAGCTGGCCTTCGCCCAGTACAAGGGCAATTCGCCGGAAGAGGCGCTGTCCACGATCAACCGCTTCATACGCACCTATCCGACCCATCCGCACATCGATTACGCGTATTTCCTGCGCGGCCTGGTCAACTTCAATCGCGAGTTCGGCCTGCTGGAGCGCTACATCGCGCAGGACGAAACGCGCCGCGACCTGGCCAATGCACGGCAGTCGTTCCAGGATTTCGGCGAGCTGATCCAGCGCTTCCCGAACAGCCGCTACGCCGACGACGCGCGCCAGCGCATGCTCCATCTGCGCAACGGCCTGGCCCAGGCCGAGCTCAACGTGGCGGCCTACTACCTGCGCCGCGAAGCCTATGTCGGCGCCCAGCTGCGCGCGAAGTTCCTGCTCGAGACCTACCCGCAAACCCCGCAAACCGGCGACGCGTTGGCGATCATGACCGAGTCGTACCGCCAACTCGGCGAGGAAAAACTTGCCGACGACGCGCTCGCCGTACTGCGCCTGAACTTCCCCCAGCACCCGTACCTCGACGGCGGCTGGCCGGCAAAACGCTCGCTGTTCTGGCAACTCGTCCCCTTCATCGGCGAAGACCGAGCGGGGTGAGGCGGGGTTTGTCGCGCCACTGGCGCGACCCGCCGAACGCCAGTGCGAGTAGCACTGGCCGGAATGAGGCGGGGTTTGTCGCGCCACTGGCGCGACCCGCC
>JBBSDI010000373.1:0-3126 GCA_038249585.1 Lysobacterales bacterium
ACGACCGTCCCCACGAACCCCGTCGGCATCCGGACTCTGCCGCACGGCCTCTCCCTTGCAAGGCAGGTCGTCCCGACCTGCCATTACGGTCGCCAGGACAGCGGTCAATCGTCCGATCGTTCCTTTCCGGGTTCGGGTGGGTCCAGGTCCGGGTTGAGTCGTGCCTGTCCCGGTGCGCGTGGTTCACCGGTTCACGATCACCGGCCGATTCGAAACACCTCCGCCTCGCGCTGCTCGTCGTCTTCGAACGACGCGCGCAGGATCAGGTCCGCCGGGAGGGCGACGGCCGTGCACTGCAGCGGATAAGCGAGGCTGAGGCCGGGGATGCTGGTCGTGCACTGCAGGCTTCCGATGACCGTGGTGCCGACCGACGATGGCACCATGCACGACAGGTCGGGCGGCACCGCTGCGCCGGACGCGACGCCGACGGGCATGGTCGTGAGCAGGGATAGCCCGATGCCGCCCACCGTGCAGTTGCTAACGCTGTAGCTCAGCAGGCCCGCATTGCCCAGCACGGGTCCCGCGACCGCGATCGTGTCGGGTGGCGCATTCACGACCACCGTCTGGCCGATCGCCGGCACCGAGGTGAACGCCGGCGCCGGGGTGAAGCTGGGGCAGAGCAACGGCCAGGTGCGCGTCGATGTCGGCCCGAAACCGATCGATTCGATGCACTCCACGTTGGCCATTTGCAGCCCGGAAAAGCCGGGCGTGCACGCCAGGTCCAGCGACTGCGCAGCCCCGTCCGCATTGAACGCAAGCGGAGGCGAAAGCACGCGGAACGTCAGCGCTGGCTGGCGCACGAAGCAGTTCAGGTTGGTGGCGATCCCGGCACTGCCGCCGAGTGGCGAAACCGCGATGCTGCGCTGCACCGGTGTCCCGGCGGAGACGGCGAAGCCGATCGACTCGCCGGGAACCGGCTGGTACTGCAGTGACGGACCCTGCTGTGCGAGTGCCGTCGCCGGCAGCATTACCCAGGACGCAAGACACAGTGTGCCGACACAGAACGGGGTCGTGGATCGCATCGGGATTCCTCGATGGCTTCTCCTCATGTACGTCATTTTGCGCCGCCAGCCATAACGCCATGACGGATTTCGATGCTTGTGCCGGTTCTGACGTTCCGGTTCTGACCTTGTGCGCGATTCCCTGCGTTGGCATGATCGAATTGACCGCTGCCGCGTCGGCTGCTAAGTGTGGTCGCACGCACGCGGTGGAGCCAAAAATGCGCTGGGTGACGAGTTTGGTGGTGATGCTGGCGCTGGCGCTGCTGATGGGCGAGGCGGCCCAAGCCGACCCGCTGATCGTGCCGCCACAAGAACGGCAACGCCGCACTACGCTGGACTTTTCTCTTCACCGCGCCGCACTCGCCGAACAACTGCGCCAGCGCATTCCTGCGGCGACCGATGCCGACATCGACCGCTGGACCGCCAATGGCGCACTGCAGTCGTTTTTGATCGACGGCGAGCGACGCTGGTTCTCTAGCGCCGTGCGCAACCTGTTGCTGGTCGAACCCGCCGCTGCATCGCGGGCGGTGGCGCAGCCGACCGAAATCGACCCACCGCTGTATGCGCCCCATCCGCTGCATGACCGCTGGGTCGCGGATGCGGCATCGGCGCGCAAGGATGATCGCTCGCTGATCGCGCGCATCGATCCGCAGCGTTTCCGGGTCACGCATACCATCGAGGTCGAAGCCGACGCGGTGCCCGACGGCGCCGCGCTCAGGATCTGGATCCCGTTTCCGCGCGGGATTCCCGGTGTGCAGGACGAGGTGGTGTTGGAAGCGGCGTCGCCCCCGGCGCGTCTGGCGCCGAATCGGGACCTGCAGCGCAGCGCGTACCTCGAGACCCGCGCCCGCGCGGGCCTGCCGACCGTCGCATCGATCACCTATGCACTGACCACTCACACACGGATTGCCGTGCTCGACCCTGCGTTGGCACGACCGATAGACGAATCCGCGCAAGCGAGGCTCGCCGCACACCTCGGCGAGCGCACGCCGCACGTACGTTTCTCGGCTGCGATGCGCGAATGGTCGGCCTCGGTGGTCGCAGATGCAGACAATCCGGTCGACGTAGCGCAGCGTCTATTCGCCGCGGTTGCCGCCAAACCGTGGGGCGTCGCGCGCGAGTACTCGACCATCGCCGATCTCGGCCTGCATGCGCTCCGCGCGCGCTCGGCCGACTGCGGCGAGAAAGCGATGTGGTTGATCACCGCCTTGCGTCTGAACGGCATCCCGGCCCGCTGGCAATCGGGCTGGCAACTGTCGCCGACCGAATTCGACACGATGCACGACTGGCTCGAGGCGTGGATCGCGCCGTGGGGCTGGGTGCCGATGGATCCAACGCACGGACTGCTCGCCAGTGACGACAGCGCCGTGCGCGCGTTCTATTTCGGCGGCGTCGACGGCTATCGCATCGCCTTCAACGACGACTGGGGCCAAGCCTTCACTCCACCCAAGCGCCACCCGCGCTCGGAGACCGTCGACGCACAGCGCGGCGAGGTCGAATGGGAAGGCGGCAACCTCTACTTCGACCAGTGGCGCTATGGGTTCGACTGGCAGCGTATTCCGTTGCGCGATGTTCGGGGGAAGGACATCGTTGAGGGCGCGGACTCACGGCGGTTCAAAGGGGATCGGACTTCAGGTTCCGCGGGAGAAAATCAGAACCGTACGGGACCCCGGTTGTCGAACAGCGCCAGGCTCCACTCTGTCGCGCAGCCGCTGTTGTGACCCAGCATGATCCAGCGAGCCCTCATTTCTGAACCTGCCCATCGCGGGCAAGACTGGGACAGGCTCTAAAGCGCGTCCAGAATGATGCCTGTCCCAATCCTCGGTCCGAATCGCTCGCCCAGAATAATGCCTGTCCCAATCGCTGCGTCGTCCCAATCGCTGCGTCTCCTGGTTCAACGAGGACCGGCCAGACCGGGACAGGCTCTGAAACGTGCCCAGCATGATGCCTGTCCTGCCTGTCCTGCCTGTCCCGATCATTCGCGTCCCGATCATTCGCGCCTGTCCCGATCATTCGCGATCGCTGCCAACACTTACAACGCGCCAAGCGAAACCCCACAATCAGCGCTGACAAAGCGGCGGGCTGGCAGCAGAACATGGCGACACGCATCGACTGGCAACGACTG
>JBBSDI010000374.1:0-3106 GCA_038249585.1 Lysobacterales bacterium
CGCCGCTGATCACGCCCGCGCCGCGATGCACGGTGTAGATGCGCGCGCGGAAGCGCAATGGAGCCTGGGTCGCTGATCGACATGTTCCGGCGGAACACACATCTGCGCGAAACTGCTGGGCCTGATAGCTGGCGTGGTCCAGCAACGCCGGCAGCCCCGAAAGTGACGGACTGCTACCGAGCAGGTCGATACTGGCGCGGCCGGCGCCGTCGGTGTAGCGCCGGAACAGGTCTGGCCCGCAGGGTGGCTCCGGCAGATTCGGCGTCAAACCCGAGATCTGGTTCTGGCTCAAAAGCGGGCCGTTCGAACCGAGCGCTGAAGTGTCGTTTACCCGCACGCCGCCAAACAACGACTGGCCCGACAACAGGTAGTCCGAGTTACCACCCGCTGGCGGCGCCGGTGGCAGGTCGAACTCCTGGATCGGCGTGACCGGGTCGAACACGATCAGCGCGTTGGACACCGGTTCATTGACATTGCCGCCCACCCGACGGATGGTGAAGGTGATGTCGGTCTGCGGATCGAAATCGGCGCTGGTTTCGAGGTTCGGCCCCTCAAAGGCCTCCCACTCGCGCCGGCCGTTCTGACCCATGCGCTGCCCGACCATGCGTACCCGACCAGGCCCGTTGGCAATGCCCGCCGTCATGGTGGCCAGTCCCGGCGGCCGTGTGGCGAGGTCGAAGGTGCCATCGGCATTGATTGCCAAGGCGTGCGTCGGCAGTGGCGTGAACGTGCCATCGTTGCCGACCCAATACGCGCTGAACTCCAGATCGGCCGGCGTGGCACCGTCGGCCAACTCCAAGCGCCCGCGGACGTTCACGCGGGTGCGCGGCGTGGCCACCGGCACGCTGGTGGTCACACCCGTAGGCAGCGCGAACGGCCCGCTGAAGGGTGCAGCGACCGACACCTGCGCGGTGCCGTTGCGCGCGATGTTGCGGCCGACCAGCAGCTCGGCGCGCAGTTCGACGTTCGCCGGGAAGGTGGGCGGGATGTCCGAGGGTGCGACGAACTTGAGCGAACGCGTGGTCGACGTGCCGTCGAGCGTGATCGGTCCGAAGACGATGCGGCCTGCGTAACGCAACTGCAGTCGCCCGGGTGCCAGGCGGCTCACGTCGACCAGCAGCGACTTGCCAGCCTGCGGCCGGGTCGTGCGTACGACCAGGCCGAGGCCCTGCGCGACGGTCAGGGTGGTGCTGGCATGGGTGCTCACGATCAGGCGCGGCCCCGGCACCTGCAGGCTTAGCGGCCAGCGGCCTGCGGCAGCGTTCGGCATCGTGACCCGCCGGCGCTGTTCGACCGCAGTCGCGCTGAAGCTGTCGAGCACCGGATTGGCGGCGCCGTCGAACAACTTCAGCGTGTAAGTCGTGCCGATGTCGAGCTCGGTTGCGGTGTAGCTCAGGCTGCCGCCCGGCGCGATCGACGACGGCGTCACGGTGAGCTGTGCGCTCGAGGCCAGCCCGTCGATCTCGCGCGCGGTGAGCGCGCGGTTGTACACGCGTATCTCGTCGAGCAGGCCCTGATATGCCCGCACCCCGCCAGTGCCGATGCACGGCGAGTCGCTGAAGCCCAACAGCGCGCCGATGCCCGAGAAGTTCAACGCAGGCAGCGTCACCGCAACCCCCGCTTCACCGTCGACGTAGACCACGGCCTCGGTGCCGCGGCGAACCACCGCCACATGCACCCAGCCGGGCGCGAACCAGGTCTGCCGGGCCGAAGCGAGCGTGGTACCGATCCCGCTGCGCGACAGGTTGAACGCAAGCTGGTCGAGACCGGTCCGCACGCCGCCCACCTCGAACCAGTTGCCGCTGGTACAGGCGTCGCGCTTGGACAGCAGCGACCATTCGTCCAGCGATTGCGCGTTCATGTGCCAGGAGACGGTGAAATCGCCGGCGAACACGGTATTCGGCAGCCGCGTGAAGCGCAGGGCATCGTCGATGCCGTCGAAGTTCAATGCCTGGCCGGCGAGGCCGGTGGCATAGGTCGGCGCACCACTGGCTTGGCCGTCGTAGGAATTGGGAGTGACGTCCTCCAGACTGCGGTCCAGCGGGTAGTAGGCGACCAGACCGCCGGTGGGCCGCTGGGCGACTGCCGTAGCGCACAGGCCCGCGTACAGCGCGAGCCCAAAGACAACGCGCGCGAGAATGCGGGCCCCGCGGCGGGCCGTCGAATCGAACATGGTCTACTCCCTTTTTTGAGTGTGTCGTAGGGAGAAACGGGAATTCCGTCCCGCAGGGCTCACGCCGCGGCAAAATAGTTTGCCGCAGCGGGCAGCAAGCTCAGCCCCGCATCGCGCGCTTGAGGATCTTGCCGGTGGCCGTCATCGGCATGGCCGCGACGATTTCCACGATGCGCGGGTACTTGTAGGCCGCCATGCGCTCCTTGCACCAGGCGATGGTCTCCTGCGCGGTCAGCGTCGCGCCCGCCTTGAGCACGATGACCGCCTTGACCTCCTCGCCGTGGGTCGGGTCGGGCACGCCGAGCACCGCGACCTGTGCGATCGCCGGATGGGTCATCAGCACCTCTTCCAGCTCGCGCGGGTAGACGTTGAAGCCGCCGCGGATGACCATGTCCTTGAGCCGGTCGACGATGTAGAAATTGCCGTGCGCATCGCGCCGACCCAGATCACCGCTGTGGAACCAGCCGTTGCGGATCGATTCGGCCGTCGCTTCGGGCTTTTTGTAGTAGCCCTTCATGACGTTGTGGCCGCGGATCACCACCTCGCCGACCTGCTCATCGGCCAGCGGCTGGTCGTTGGCATCCACGATGCGCACCTCGACCCCGCACAGCGGCTGGCCGACGCTGCCGGGAATGCGCGGGAAATCGAGCTGGTTGAAGGTCGCCACGGGGCTGGTTTCCGACAATCCATAGCCTTCCAGGATGGGCAGCTCGAAGCGCGCTTCGAACTGGCCGATCACCGCGACCGGCATCGCCGCACCGCCGGAGATGCCGATCCGCAGGGTGCTCGCGATCTTCTTCAGATCGTGACGCCGCTCGGCATCCGGCAGATGCAGCAGGCCGATGTACATGGTGGGCACGCCGCCGAAGATGGTCACCCCGTAGTCGGCCATCGCCGCAAGAGCTGCGTCTGGATCGAAGCGCGCCATCAGCA
>JBBSDI010000375.1:0-3102 GCA_038249585.1 Lysobacterales bacterium
ACGACGAAGCTGCAGTCGAGGACCTCACCATGCTCAACGGCAAGGCCACCGACGTCGAGCTGCTGTGGTGCGAGTCGAAAAAGAAGCAGCGGCAGTCGTGCCCGGCCGACACTTCGGGCGGCGTCATCTTCGTCGGTCGCGCCAGCTTTGCCGATTGCGAGGACGGCAAGTCCTACCAGGCGGAGAATGGGGCCATCGTGGTCGACAAGGGCTGCCGTGGCCGCTTCGCGGTGCGCGCGCCGGCCAGCGCCAGTGCGCGCGGTCAGCGCTTCACCTGCGAATCGCACCTCAACGATTCGATCTACTGCGAGTACGATCGCATCGAGCGCGGGGTGCGCATCGCTCGCGTGCTCAGCCGCGCGCGGTGCGTGTGGAACGACAGCTGGGGCGTGGTGCTGGATGACCTCGGCATCAACACCTACGTCTGGGTGGCCAAGGGTTGCCGCGCGGAGTTCCAGCGCTGGTGAGGCGCTGGCGGCGGCGCGGCCGCGATCAGACCCGCTCCAGCCAGCCGTGGCCGTCGGGCGTGCTGCCGCTGAACAGACCAAAGAACAGCTCCTGCAGGCGGCCGGTCACCGGACCGGGCTTGCCAGGTCCCACCGGCTTGCCATCGACCGAGCGGATCGGGGTGATCTCGGCGGCTGTTCCGCACATGAACACCTCGTCGGCGAAGTACAGGTACTCGCGCGGCATCTGCCGTTCGACCACGGTCATTCCCGCCTCGCGGGCAAGGATCATGATGGTGTCGCGGGTGATGCCATTGAGGATCGCCGCACTCACCGGCGTGGTGTGCAGCTCCGTGCCGAATACCAGGAACAGGTTCTCGCCGGCGCCCTCGCTGATCAGCCCGTTGGTGTCCAGCGCGATGCCCTCGCCGAAACCCAATCGCCGCGCCTCGCGCGCGATCAGCTGGCCGGACAGATAGTTGCCGCCCGCTTTGGCGCCGGTAGGAATCGTGTTCGGCGCCATCCGCTGCCAGCTCGATACCATCGCGTCGATGCCCTTCTCGAGCACGCCGGCACCCAGATAGGGGCCCATCTCCCACGCGGCCACCGACACATCGATCGGCGTGTCGGCCGACAGCCCGAAACCGCCCAGCCCGCGAAACGCGATCGGACGCAGGTAGCACTTGCCGAAACCGTTGGCGCGGATCACCGCGCGGCAGGCCTCGCTCATCTGCGCGGGCGTGAAGGGGATCTCCATGTCGTAGACCTTGGCCGAGGTGAACAGGCGTTTGATGTGGTCGGACAGGCGAAAGATCGCGGCTCCGCCGGGAACCTCGTAGGCGCGGATGCCCTCGAATACCGAGGAGCCGTAGTGCAGCGCATGCGCCATCACATGGGTGGTGCCCTCGGCCCACGGCTTGACGCTGCCGTTGTGCCAGATGTGGGCGGGATACGACTGCGACATGGCTCACTCCGGCGCTCGAAAACTGGGGCCGAATGATGCCACAGCGCCCGCCGCGCTGCCGGCAGCGGGCAACCCCGTGCGCACAACGCGCACCTGCGCTAGCCTTCGACCATCCATCTGTCGGGAGGTCCCCACATGATTCAAACGGATGCACTGATCGTCGGCGCGGGACCGGCCGGGCTGTTCCAGGTTTTCGAACTCGGTCTGCTGGGCCTGCACGCGCACGTGGTCGATTCGATGTCGCAGGTGGGCGGGCAGTGCGCCGAGCTGTATCCGGACAAACCGATCTACGACATTCCCGCGCTGCCGATCTGCGGCGCGCTGGAACTGGTCGAACGCCTGATCGCGCAGATCGCGCCGTTCAAGCCGACCTTTCATCTTGGCCAGCAGGTCACGGGTGTGGAGCGACGCGACGATGGCAGCTTTCACGTGCTCACCAGCAGCGGCACGCAATTCATCGCCCGCACGGTGATCATCGCCGCCGGCGTCGGTGCCTTCCTGCCGCGCAAGCTCAAGGTCGAGGGTGCCGAGCTTTTCGAAGGCCACGGGCTGCACTACAAGGTTCGCGATCCTGCGTACTTTGCCGGCAAGGAGGTGGTGATCGCCGGCGGCGGTGACAGCGCGCTGGATTGGGCGTTGGAGCTGACCGAAAAGGGCGCGATGGTGGTGCTGGTACATCGCTCGTTGAAGTTCCGCGCCGCGCCGAACAGCGTGCGCCGCATGCGCGAATTGTGCGAGTCGATGCAAATGCAGTTCGTCGAAGCCGACATCGCCGGCCTCGAGGCGCGCGATGCCGAGCTGGCACAGGTGCTGCTGCGCGGCCGCGATGGCGTGGTGCGCCGACTCGACGCCGAGCATCTGCTGGTGTTCTGGGGCTTGAGCCCCAAGCTCGGCCCGATCGCGCAATGGGGCCTGAACCTGGACAAAAACCAGATCCAGGTCGACACCGAGGGTTTCCGCACCAATGTGCCGGGCATCTACGCGGTGGGCGATATCAACACTTATCCGGGCAAGAAGAAGCTGATCCTGTCGGCTTTCCACGAGGGCGCGCTGGCGGCTTTCAGTATCCGCGAGTACCTCAACCCCGGCCAGAAGGTGCACCTGCAGTACACCACCACCAGCCCGATCATGCACAAGCGGCTCGGTGTCGAGACCGACCCGGAGTTCAAGATCCAGCGCGAGGTGGCGTAGCTGTTGGATCCCGGGTGTCGAAGTCGCAAGGCTTGCACCGGGCGCACCATCTCGCTGTGGGAGCCGGCATGCCCGCGACCGCACCTCCCGCTACAGCCGCGACCCCAGTCGCTGCCATGGCAGCTCCCACAACTGCTGCCATCGCCAGCCACACAATCTGTGGGAGCCGGCATGCCGGCGATTGCACCCTGTGGGAGCCGGCATGCCGGCGATTGCACCCTCCACTACAGCCGCGACCCCAGTCGCTGCCATGGCAGCTCCCACAACTGCGGCCATCGCCAGTCATGCAATCTGTGGGAGCCGGCATGCCGGCGACGGCACCTCCCACTACTGCCGCGACTCTGGTCGCTGCCATGGCAGCTCCCACAACTGCTGCCATCGCCAGCCAAGCACCCTGTGGGAGCCGGCATGCCGGCGAGCGCACCCTCCACTACAGCCGCGACCCCAGTCGCTGCCCTGGCAGCTCCCACAGTGAGGACCTGCTGCCAGCGCCCGCCACGC
>JBBSDI010000376.1:0-3069 GCA_038249585.1 Lysobacterales bacterium
CAGTGGTGTGATCAGCGCGAGGCCTGCGGTAATTCCGGTCTCGCGGCGGTCGCGCCACGCCTCATGCACGTCCAGTTCCACCCCGGCGATGAACACGAACAGCATCACCGCCCACCACGCGATGCCATTGAGCGCGCCGATCACCTGCGGGTTGAACACGAAAGCGTGGTATTCGGGAAACACCGCACCCAGCACGCCCGGTCCGAGCAGGATGCCGGTGACGATCTGCACCACCACCAGCGGCGCGAAATACTCGGTGCGACCGAGCCTCCAGATCAGATACGGCACGCTGAAGATGATCGCCATCGCGATCAGGAAAATCTCGGTGGTGTTCATCGTCGGCGCCGTGGCTGCTCCCCGGGCCGCCCCGACGGCCGCCGTGGGCGCAGTGTATCGGGCGCGGCGCGGCGCGCCGCTCGCCTATACGTTTGCACGGAACCGGCCGGGAAAGGCGGGCCCACGTCGGGCCCGCACGCAATCCCGGTGTCGCGGTCAGTCGCCGCTGCTGGTGCTTACGTCGTTGAAGTACCAGCGGCCCTCGACGCGCGTGCCCTCGACCGTGCCCTTGACCTTTTTGCCTTCGTTTTCGCCAGTGAAGTCGAGCGTGGCGCGGTCGCCGTCGATGGTGCCGCCGGTGACCTTCACCTTGCGCGGGGTCGTCGCCGCGAGGAAGCCCAGCAGCGCCTCGGCCTGCGGGTCGGCCATCATCGACTCTTGCTCGGCGCGGCGGTCCGGTGGTGCCATGGCGAAGATGCGCTGCTTGTCGCCGGAGGCCATCGCCTCGAAGTGGGCGAGCAGGGCCGTGCCGAGGTCGCGACCGCCGAATGGCAGTGGTGTGCCGGCGCGTGCAAGCGTGGCCTCGACATCCACGTCGAAGGCGAAGTCGGCGGCCAGCTTGCCGTCCTCGAAGGCAATCCGGCCGCGGATGCGATCGTCGGTCCGCGATTCGAGCGTGAAGCCTTCGGAGATGATGCTGTTGATACCGCCGCCACCGCCGCGGCCAGTCCGCTTTTCGTAGCCTTGCACAGTACCGTCGGCGCCAACGTCGATCGAGAAGTTCTGCACCTCGCCGCCCGAGTGGCGAAACAGGTCCATGGAATCGAGTTTACCGTCCTTGGCGAATTCCTTGCGGTCGAATGCGGCGTTGCTGACTGCCACTGTGACGTTGTCGCCGTCGAGATAGGCGACGGCGTCAGCGACCGTCCAGGTCTCGCCGTCCAAGGTCACGGTGCCCGTGGCGGGCGGCGCGGCACCCGCGCTGGTGGCGAAGGCGGCAAGACTGGCGAAGACGGCGAGGGCGATCGCTTTACGGTGCGACTGGCGCTGATTCATGGTCTGGGGCTCTCCGGTGCGTGGCGCCAGGGTGGCGCCGACCTGATATGCAATGCCATCCAGCAGTGCAATCGAACGACCCGCCGCTATCATGCTGGTCCCACCCGAGCCCGGTTACGCCATGCCTGCCGCCCAAAGCGACGTCCTGATCATCGGCGGCGGCCACAACGGGCTGGTCTGCGCGGCCTATCTCGCGCAGGCGGGTCTGAAGGTCCGTGTTCTGGAGCGGCGCGCGGTGGTCGGTGGGGCGGCGGTGACCGAAGAATTCCATCCCGGTTTTCGCAATTCGACGGCGAGCTACACCGTCAGCCTGCTCAACCCCAAGGTGAGTGCCGATCTGCGCCTTGCGCAACACGGCTTGCGGGTGGTCGAGCGACCGTACTCGAATTTCCTGCCGCTCAGCGATGGCGGTGCGTTCCGGCTGGGTGGCGCCAACGGGCTGGAAGAAGTCGCGCGGCTGTCGGCGCGCGATGCCGAGCGCCTGCCGCAGTACTACGCGATGCTCGACCGGGTGGTCGCGGTGCTGCGCGAGTTGATGACGATGACGCCGCCGAATGTCAGCGAGCGCTTCGTGCTGGCCGACTGGCTGTCCGGGTGGCAGGTCGCGCGGCGGCTTAAGCATCTGGATCAGCGCGGGCGCCGCGACCTGCTGGATCTGTTCACCAAGAGTGCCGGCGAGCTGCTCGATGACTGGTTCGAGTCCGAGCCGTTGAAGGCAGCACTCGGCTGGGACTCGGTGGTCGGCAACTTCGCCTCGCCCTACACGCCGGGCTCGGCTTACGTGCTGTTGCATCATGTATTCGGCGAGGTCAATGGCAAGTCCGGCGTCTGGGGCCATGCGATCGGCGGCATGGGTGCGATCACCCAGGCGATGGCCAGGGAGTGCGCGGCGCGCGGCGTGCAGATCAGTACCGATGCGGCCGTGGCAAAGGTCACGGTGCGCGGTGGTCGTGCCACCGGCGTGGTGCTGGCCGACGGCAGCGAGCTGCACGCGCGAATGGTGGTGTCCAACCTCAATCCCAAACTGCTGTTCACCCGGCTCGTCGATGCGGCCGATCTCGATCCCGAATTCCGTACGCGCATCGGCCGTCATCGCAACGGCTCGGGCACTTTCCGCATGAATGTCGCGCTTTCCGAGCTGCCCGACTTCGTTGCTGCACCCGGCACCGCGCTGCAGCTGCATCACCAGTCGGGCATCCTGATCGGCGATTCGCTGGCCTACTTCGAGCGCGCGTTCTTCGATGCCAAGGGCAAGGAGCACAACGCCGGCTGGTCGCGCGCTCCGATCGTCGAGCTGGTGATCTCCTCGACCCTCGATGACACCCTCGCACCGGTGGGCCAGCACGTGGCAAGCCTGTTCTGCCAGCACGTGCATCCGCAGGTCGACGGTGGCTGGGACGCACACCGCGAGACGGTCGCGCAGCTGATGATCGACACCGTCGACCGCGCCGCGCCGAACTTCCGTCGTAGCGTGCTGGGCTACCGCGCGCTCTCGCCGCTGGATCTGGAACGCGAGTTCGGCCTGGTCGGCGGCGATATCTTCCACGGCTCGCTGGGCCTGGACCAGATGTTCAGCGCGCGTCCGCTGCTGGGCAGTGCCGACTATCGTGCACCGATCCACGCGCTATACATGTGCGGCGCCGGCGCGCATCCGGGTGGCGGGGTCACCGGCTTGCCGGGCAT
Source organism: Lysobacterales bacterium (assembly GCA_038249585.1). Classification (GTDB taxonomy): domain Bacteria; phylum Pseudomonadota; class Gammaproteobacteria; order Xanthomonadales; family Ahniellaceae; genus UBA4656. The sequence goes on from JBBSDI010000376.1 coordinate 3,016, forward strand.
GAACGCCGCGCGCGAGATCGTGCGCGATGTCAGGGCGCGCAAGGTTTGAGCTAC
>JBBSDI010000377.1:0-3063 GCA_038249585.1 Lysobacterales bacterium
TGCGAGCTGCTCGAGCAAGTCGGCGAACGCTGCATGCGTAGCACCGGCGTCGAACAGGATCGGAGCTGCGGCGCGCAATCGTCGACGCAGCTCGGCACGCTCATCGGCCGCACCCAGCAGCTGTACTGCACGCGCGACATACGCGGCGGAATCATCCGCCACCAATCCGTCGACGCCGAGCAGATCGAGCATCCCGGCAGTTTGCCGTCCGCGTGCCATCGGCGCGCGCCAGGTCAACACCGGCGCGCCGAGTGCGAGTGCATCGAGGCTGGTGCTGCCACCGGAAAACCATGGCGTGTCGAGCAGCAGATCGGCGCCCTGCAGGGCACCGAGGAATTCCGCATAGGGGCGCGCACCGAGCAGCACCACGCGCTCGGTGACGTCGACACCGTAAGTGGCTGCGATTGCGCCAAGCCCGGCCAGGTAGCGGCGACTCAGCGGCCCCTCGCGATCGAACAGGTACAGGCGCGCGCTGCTGGCCGCAAGGATCTGCGCCAGCACGTGATCGAAGGCCGGCGTGCACTTCGAAAGGCTCTGCGCGCACAGCAGGCTGGGTCTGGATGCACGCGGCGGATCGAACCACGCGCCCTGCGCCGGCGTGTCCCAACGGCGCGGTGCCGCGCCGATGCCGGGCAGCCGATGCAGGCGTTCGCGATAGTGCGTAGCGGCATCAGTGGGCTCGAAGGCCTGCGCGCCGGCGAAGGCGTCCACGCTGGCCAGGCCGCTGGTAACCGGATGGCCATAGAGCAGCAGTTGGCGCGGTGCCAGCCGCAGCGCGGCCAGCATCTGCTGACGCGGGTCCATGCCGATGTCGGGAAACACCAGCACATCGAGCCGGGTGGCGCGGATTTGCGCGGCGAGTATCGGCAGCGCCGCGTCGGTCTGCACAAAGTGTTCGACCTGCGCGGCCAGCGCGCTGCTGTCGGCATCATGCAGCGACCCGGTGTGCCAGACGTGACGCTCGAAGCGGCGCGGGTCCAGTGCGCTCACCAGATCGCCGAAGTAGCGCGATACCGTGTGGCGCGACCAGTACGCGCTGACGAATCCGACCCGGAGCCGCCCACCGTGCGCCAGCGCCTGCCATTCCGGCGCTGCAGCCAGCAACGGCAGCGCACGTGCCGCGGTCTCGCCCAACAGATCGCCGAAGCGCGACTGCAGCGCCGTCGTATCGTGCGGCAGATTGTGCAGATTGAAAGCGACCACGCTGGCGGCAGCGTCCAAGGCCTCGCTCGCCGCAGCCGAGCCTGACGGCGCGAGTTCTGCTGCGAGTCGGTCGATGCCGGCAGCGAAACTTGCCATCGCCGCGTCGATCTCGTCGTCGCTGGCCGCGAGCGCCGGCAGCGCGAGCGCTTGAGTCCAGCGCAATCGCGCCGAGTCCCAGCGCGTCGCGCGCGCCTGCGCGAATGCATCCAGCGCGCCGCGCCAGTCGCCCGCTGCATTGCGCGCAAGTCCCATCTCCAAGCATGCACCACCGCGCGCAGGATCGAGCGCGACCGCGCGCGAAAGCGACGAAAGTGCGGCCTCGATATCGTCGCCGAGCCGGGCCGCCACGCCGTCGATCTCCAGCGCATCCGCGGAGCCCGGCTGCGCTGCCAATGCCTGGGCGGCCAGGCTGCGCGCGCGCTGCCAATCGCCACGATCGATCATCAACAGACCGAGGTTGATCGCGGTATCGGCATCTGGGGCGACAGCGTGCGCGCGCTCAAGCAGCGTCGCGGCTTGCACCAGACGCTGCTGCGCTCGCAGCAGATTGCCCAGGTTGGTCAACGTCGGCGCGTGCTCGGGCTGCCACTGCAGCGCCTGTTGCCAGGCGCGCTCCGCAGCCGGCGCATCGCCGGCCTGTTCATGCAGCAGACCGAGGTTGTACGCCGCCTCGACATACTCGGGCCGCACGGCCAGCGCCTGCGCAAACGCATCGGTCGCGGCCGCCACATCGCCCTTGGCCTTCAACGCCAGTGCGAGGTTGTTCCACGCCTGCGCAAACCGCGGGCGCACCGCGAGCGCCTGTCGATAGTGCTTGATCGCCTTCGGCAGCAGCCCGGTCTGAAACGCGATCACGCCGAGCAGGTGCCACGCATCGGCGTGCTGCGGATCGAGCTTCACCGCGCGCAGGTAGTGGCTCTGCGCCAGGCCCACGCGGCCTTCGCGGTGCATCGACAGGCCGGTTTCGAACTGCTGTGCGGCGGCGGCGGTCGGCATCGTCGGTTGGTGATCTGCTGCAATCAGGCGCGCGAGGATAGCGCCTCAGGTCTCATCGTGCAGGCGCAGGATCAGCCGCCGTGCGCGCTTGTCCGGCCGCGCGGCCGGTGCGCTGTAGCCCGCACCCTGCAGCCGGCGCTGCTCGCGAATCGCCTCGCGCGCGAGCCGGCTGGCTTCGGTTTCCACATACAGCGCCTGCGCTGCGACGGCCGGACCGCGCTGCGACGAAAGCGCTGCCACCGTGAGCTCGTAGCGCTCGCTGGCGCGATCGAGCACGATGCAGTCGCCGACGCGCACGCTGCGCGAGGGCTTGCATGGTGTGTCGTCGATCGCGACCCGGCCGGCAGCGATCGCAGCCTTGGCCAGCGAGCGGGTCTTGTACATGCGCGCCGCCCACAGCCAGATATCCATGCGCACGGCACCGCTGTCGGCGATCTTGCCCATGGCCTGCTCAATCGGTGCCGCGGCGCCGGCTGACCCACCAGCCGAACAGCGCGGCGGTCGCGAACATGATCAGGCTGTAGATTGCCGCCGGTATCGACATCGTCGAGCTGCCCAGCACGTTGAGCGCGATGTAGATCGCCAGCGTGCCATTGTGGATGCCGATCTCCATCGCGATCGCGATCGCCTGCCTCCGCGGCAGTCGCAAGGCCAGCGGCACCAGATAGCCCGAACCCATGCTGACCAGATTGAAGCTCAGGCAGGCCAGACCCACGGCCGCAAAGTACGCCGGCAGACGATCCAGTTCGCGCCCGAACGCAGCACCGATCACCAGGATCAGCACCAGTACCGAGAACAACTTGACCGGCTTGGCCAGGCGTGCGGCCAATGCCGGCAACCACGCGCGCAGCAGCATGCCGAGCA
>JBBSDI010000378.1:0-3043 GCA_038249585.1 Lysobacterales bacterium
AAGCGCCATTGGCGCTCGCCGAATGGCTGCCCGATCCGGACCTGCCGGTACAGCTGAGTGCTGCTGCGATCTGCCAGCGGATCCGGCGCGGCTGGCCACCCGAGCTGGCCTCCAGTCTGCCCCTGCTCAAGCGTCAGGCCGCGTGACCGCCATCTTGCAGTAACCTTTGGCGGGCACCGGTTGTGGTGCAATCCGGTGCCGCGCTGCACAGGTTTTTTGCCGATGCGTTCGATCGCTTTCCGACATGTGGCCGGCCTGTTGATGGCAGTCGCGTTGGTTTATCTGGCGCCACTGGCGCGTGCGACCGGCAGTTCGGCGCCGCCGATCGATGCCCGTCTGCTCGGCCACGCGGTTTTCGATGCCCGATCCTTTGTGGGTGCGCCTGCGGATGCCGCGGCGGATGCTTTCATCTCGGGCAAATTCGCCGGCGCGGACAATCTGCGCAACAGCGTGGTCGCAAGTGCACCAGCCCGCACCGCAGCGGCACCTGCTGGCCGACCGACTGGCCTGTCGCTGCCGTTCGCCGGCCAGCCGGTGCAAGGCATCTCCGGCATGGTCGCGATCGGCGATGGCAGCTACTGGGCGTTGGCCGACAATGGATTCGGCAGCAAGCGCAACAGTGCGGATGCGCTGCTGGCGATCCATCGCCTGCGCCCGGATTTCGCGCGCGGCAGCGTTATTCGCCAGCAAACGCTGTGGATTCGCGATCCTCTGCAACGCATCGGTTTTCGCATCACCCATGAGGGAACCGCAGCACGCTACCTGACCGGTGCGGATCTGGACCCCGAGAGCATCCAGATGGTGCCCGACGGATTCTGGATCGGCGACGAGTTCGGGCCATTCCTGGTCAAGCTCGACGTTAATGGCGTGGTGCAGCGGGTGATCGAGGCCAGTCTCGACGGCCGCAAGCTGCGCGGCCCGGATCACCCGCAGCTGCAGCTTGGTGCGACCCCGTCCGAGCGCGTCGAGTTTGCGGTCGCACGCTCGGGCGGATTTGAAAGCCTCGCCATCGACGTGGATGGCCGCTATCTCTACGCATTGCTCGAAAAGCCGCTGCACGGCGCCGATGGCTTGCCGGAGGGCCGCTTCCTGCGCGTGCTCGAGTTCGACCTTCTCGACGAGCGGTGGAGCGGCCGGTCGCTGCGCTATGCACTGGGCAAAGGTGCTACGGCAGTCGGCGACCTGCAAGTGATCGATGCCGCTCGCGCGCTGCTGATCGAGCGCGACGGTGGCGAGGGCGATGCGGGGCTCGCCTGCGGTGAGCAGCGCCAGGAGCCGGACTGCTTTGCCACCCCCGCCGGCCAGCGCCGCATCGTGATGGTCTCGTTCGACCCTCACGCCGCAGACCCGAACCTGCACAAACTCGGCGCGATCGACCTGCTCGATATTGCCGATCCGCTGGCGCGCGCGCGCCAGCATGGCGATCGCGGGCATCCACGTACGCGACGCTTCGGCATGCCGTTCGCCACCATCGAAAGCGTGCTGCGCATCGCGCCGGATCGCATTCTGGTGGTCAACGACAACAATCTGCCGTTCTCGGCCGGGCGCTTCCTGCACCACGCCGACGATACCGAGTTCGTGTTGTTGCGCGTTCCTGCACTCAAGTAATCATCAGCCTGGCGTTGCAGCGTTCCCCGCGGTGCATTCGCTGATCGACTGCAATCAAGGCGGGGTGGCCGGCAAGTCGCCACGATCCGGGCGGTGCATCGAAGCCCAAGGGGCGACCGCTGGAGATCTCGGAACTGAACGTGCTGCGCTGGCTGCACATCCTGGCCGTCGTGTACTGGCTCGGTCGCGAGTGGGGCGTGTTCCAGACCAGCTACCACGTCGTCAATCGCAGCCTGCCGCTCGATGAACGGCGGCGGCATATGGAAACCGCCTAGCGCATCGACATCCTGGCGCGCAGCGGGATCGTCCTGCTGCTGCCACTGGGCATCCGTATGGGCCACCTGTGGACGGTGCAGCCCTGCGGCGGGGGCTGGCTGGTCGCCAATCGGGTGCTCGGCCTGAGCCGGCTGGCGCTGTGCTGGGCGGCGTTCATGTTCCGCGAAACCGACATCGGCCTGCGGCTGACCCGCATCGACGAGGCAGTGCGCTTGATGTTGATTCCGCTGTTGCTGATCGCCGCGATCAGCTCGCTGTCCGGTTACGGCCCGTTCAAGGGCGACCCGGGCTTGCGCTGGTTCGCGGCAAAGCTGGGCATCTACGGGCTGCTGCTGATCATCGGCCTGCTGCTGTGCTTGATCATGCGCGAATGGACCATGCTGTTCCGAAAGCTCGCACCCGGCCCTGATGCTGCCGTCGAAGCGCGGCTCGAACACTCGATTCGCTTCGGCCGGCGGCTCGCCTTTGGCTACTGGATCGGGATCGCCAGCGTGGCATTCCTCGGCGCCACCAAGCCGTTCCAGATTTGTTTCGCTGGCAGCCGGCTATGGGTCGTCGAGGCTCGCAACCAGACTCTTCGATTCGGCAAGACGACCGCCCGCGCCGCAACCGGCTGCCGTTCATCCCCTGTCGTATTGCTACGCTGCCAGCCCCGGACAAGAATAGGCGCTTCAGTCGCACGATGAGACCGATGTCATGAAATATTCGCTTCTAGTGCCATGCATGGTCCTTGCCAGCGGACTGGTGCTTGCCGACCCCAACCCCGATCGCTCTTCCGGAAGCCTCCCTGAATTTGCAAAGCTGGATGCCAATGGCGATGGCATTGTCACCTTGGCGGAGTTTATTGCCAAGCTCCCGCCAGAGTTCGCTCTCGACGCACCTGGTTGCGACACCGACGACGACAAAATTCTGTCAATGGACGAGTACGCAGTTTGCAACGGTGGTGCATCGGACACAGCTGAACAGAAGCCATCTCGCTGAAAGTCATCCTGCCTTCATGCACATGCCAAACGCAGCACCTGCGGTGGCATGATGCAGGCGTGTTCCCACGCTGGAGTACGCATCGATGACCACCGACGAAAGCGCCACGATTCCGCCATCACCACCGCCCGGTCCGGCCGCTGCAATGGCGCCGTCCGACACCATCGGCACGATCGGC
>JBBSDI010000379.1:0-3041 GCA_038249585.1 Lysobacterales bacterium
CTCCGCTGCGCCCACCTGCGGCAGCCAGCGCAGCGCCATCAACAGCAGGATCACGCTGATCATTTCCACCAGCAACTGGGTCAAGGCCAGATCGGGCGCCGACAGCAGCACGAAGGTCAGGCTCACCGCCAGTCCGACCGCACCGACCAGGATCACCGCCACGAACCGCTCGCGATGCCAGCGCAGCACTGCGATCACGCCAGCAATGGTCATCACCCACAGCAGGATCGCCAGCGGCGGCGCTGCCAGCGCGGGCAACGCCGCTGGCGCCGATGGCGCTGCAAGGAACGGCGCGCTGCCCAAGGCGATCACGCACAGGACAAACAGCAGCAGATAGCGCTGCAGGGATTCGTTCTCCATCGCGCCGGTGATCCGCCGCGCCAGCGCGAGCACGCGCTCGAGCGTCGCATCGAAGCCGAGCTTGGCCAACGACCGATAGTCGCGGCGATGCAGCGCGTTGCCCCGCTGCAGCAGGAAGTACAGCGCGGTGCCGACGATCAGCGCGGTCATGCTGAACGCCAGCGGCAGGTTGATGCCGTGCCAGATCGACAGCTTGTAGTCCGGCAGAGGACCCTGCAGCACGCCGCGCGCACCGATCTCCAACAGCGGTGCTACGGTGTATTGCGGCGCGATACCCACCGCAAGGCAGACCACCACCAGCACTTCGACCGGCACGCGCATGAAGCGCGGCGGCTCATGCGGGATACCAGCCGGGCACTGCGGTTCGCCGCCGAAGAACACGTCGTGCACGAAGCGCACGCTGTAGGCGACCGAGAAAATCGCGCCGAGCAATGCGATGGCAGGCACCAGCCAGTCCATCGGTGGATGCGCGCTGATCGACAGCGTCTCGGTGAGGAACATTTCCTTCGACAGGAAGCCATTGAGCAGCGGCACTCCGGCCATCGACAGCGAGGCCACCACCGCCAGCGCGCCGGTGATCGGCATGTAGCGCCACAGACCACCGAGTTTGCGGAAGTCGCGGGTGCCGGTCTCGTGCTCGATGATGCCTGCGGCCATGAACAGCGAGGCCTTGAAGGTGGCGTGGTTGAGGGTATGGAACACCGCGGCGACCACCGCGAGCTGCGTGTTCAGCCCGAACAGCAGCGTGATCAGTCCGAGATGCGAAATCGTCGAGTAGGCCAGCAGTCCCTTGAGGTCCTGTTGCACGATGGCCAGCCCCGCACCGATCGTCATCGTGGCCAGGCCCACGCTGGTGACGATCCAGAACCACTCGTCGCTGCCGGCCAGCGCCGGGTACATGCGCCCGAGCAGGAACACGCCGGCCTTGACCATGGTCGCTGAGTGCAGGTAGGCCGATACCGGCGTCGGTGCCGCCATCGCATGCGGCAGCCAGAAATGAAACGGAAACTGCGCGGACTTGGTGAATGCGCCCAGCAGCACCAGGATCAACGCCGGCAGGTACAGCGGATCGGCACGGATCGCATCGCCCGCGGCCAGCACCACATCGAGCTCGTAACTGCCCACGATGTTGCCGATCAACAGCACGCCGGCCAGCAGGCACAGGCCGCCCGCACCGGTGATGGTCAGCGCCATCCGCGCGCCGAGGCGCGCATCGGTACGGTGGTTCCAGAAGCCGATGAGCAGGAACGACGACACGCTGGTGAGTTCCCAGAACACCACCAGCAGGAGCAGGTTGCCGGCGATCGTGATGCCGAGCATCGCACCCATGAACAGCGCCAGCAGTCCGAAGAAGCGTCGCGGCGGATCGTCGGCGGCCAGATACCAGCGCGCATACAGCACCACCAACGCGCCGATGCCCAACACGATCGCGGCGAACATCCACGCGAAGCCGTCGATGCGCAGCGAGAACGAAAGACCCAGCAGCGGCAGCCACTCGACGTGGAAGCGCAGCACCTGGCCGTCGATCATCGCCGGCGCGATCCACACCAGCACGCTCATGCCCGCCAATGCGGCGAACGCCACCACGCCGGCGGCGAAGTTGCGGCCGACGCTGGGCGCGACCAGCAGGATCAGCGCTGCTGCAAAGGGCAGCGCAAGCAGTATTGGAAGCAGCATGATGCGGGTAGTTTCCCCGATAACGCGCTCGGCAGGAAGCCGCGCTCTCGTGATCGCTCAGTTTCGCTGGCGCCGTGCGAGTGCCTGACGTGAAATCAATGCGAACAGTGCGCCGAGCACAAAGCCCGCAAGGTGCACGGTCCACGCGACTGCACCGAACGAGGGCCCGACGAAACTGAAGATCACCTGCAGCAGGACCCAGAATCCGATCAACAGCCAGGCCGGTACCCGCACGAACTCCAGATACAGGCCCAGCGGCAATACCAGCCCGAGATTGGCGCGCGGAAACAGCGCGATCCAGGCACCGACGATGGCCGATACCGCGCCACTGGCACCCACGATCGGCGCATTGGTCTGGCCAAGGGTCCACGCTCCGGCCAGATTCGCGGCCGCGCCGCACACAAGAAAAAGGGCAAGGAAGCGCCACGAGCCAAGCACGCGTTCGGCAGCGAAGCCGAAGATCAGCAGGAACAGCAGATTGCCGAACAGGTGCAACCAGTCGGCATGCAGCAGCAGCGAGGTCAGCAGGGTTTCGGGTCGCGATGCGAGCAGATCGCCGATCGACCAGCCGCCGCGAAACAGCGAGGTGGGCACCGCGCCCCAGTAGTTGAGCATTGCCAGTCGCTCATCTGCGGCGAACGTAGCCAGCGCTGCGAACGATACCAGGCAGGCTGCGGCCAGCACGGCCGTGACCCACGGCACAGGCTGGCGTCGGCGGGTGTCGACGCGAACGAACATCGGCAGCGTCTTAAGAGCCGCCGTTGGGCAACACAAAGCGGGTTCCGCGGAAATCCAGCACTACGCCGTCGCGGCGGATCTCGAGCACGGTCATGCTGTCGCCGGCCGGTTCGCCTTCGCTGGCGCGCACGCCGTCGAGGATCACGAAGCGGCGCGTCGGATCGGCGTTCCACACGTGCATGGTGACCTGCATCGCCGGCAGCGCCTGGCGGGTCGCCAAGGCAAGTTCGTAGAAGTACGGCAGGTCGCCCGGCGCGGGCGCTGCA
>JBBSDI010000380.1:0-3021 GCA_038249585.1 Lysobacterales bacterium
CGCACTGGATGATCTGCTGGCCGCGCGCGGCGATGCCGATGCCGCACTGCAGGTCGCGCTGCGTCTGTATGCGGATTCCGACGGCACGCGGGAAGCGGATGCTTCGCGATTGCTGAGCGCCAGCGCCGAGGGCGGGCATCCAGCGGCAATGGATTTGCTGGCCGGCATGTATGTATCCGGCGAGGGCGGTTTTCCGGTCGACTGTTCGGCGGCGGCGAAGTGGTCGCTGCGCGCGCATGAGTTGGGCTATCCGGACTCCGGCAACAACCTTGCCTGGGTGCTGGCGACCAGTCCCGATCGGCAATGCCGCAACGGCGAGTTGGCGGTGGAGCTGGCCGAACAGTCGGTAGCGCAGGCGCGCGCCGTGCCGCTGCATGAGTCCGTGATCGGCGCACGACTGGACACGCTGGCGGCAGCTTATTGCGAAGCGGGACGCATCGCCGACGCGGTGACAGCGCAGATCGACGCGGTGGCGCTCGAGCCGATCGTGGAAACCGAACAACGCCTGCAGCGCTATCGCGCAGGCAGCTGCTGGTACGGTGCGTCAGGCGGTGGCGCTGGAACCGCCAGCATTTCCGAACCGAATCCCGAACAGGACAGTCCATGAGCCAGATCAGTCGCATCCACGCCCGCGAAATCCTCGACTCGCGCGGCAACCCCACGCTCGAGTGCGAGGTCACGCTGGGCGATGGCCACTGCGGTCGCACTGCGGTGCCCAGTGGCGCCTCGACCGGCTCGCGCGAGGCGGTAGAACTGCGCGATGGCGACAAGACGCGCTATCTCGGCAAGGGCGTGCGCAAGGCGGTGGCCAACGTCAACGGCGCCATCGCGGATGCGCTCAAGGGTTTCGATGCGGCCGACCAGCGCGGCCTGGACCAGCGCCTGATCGCGCTCGACGGCACGCCCAACAAGTCCAGGCTCGGCGCCAACGCGCTGCTCGGTGTGTCGCTGGCTGCAGCGCACGCGGTGGCGGTCAGTCGCGGCCAGCCGCTGTGGCGGTATCTGGCCGGCGAGCGTGCGCCGGTACTGCCGCTGCCGATGATGAACATCATCAACGGCGGCGCGCACGCCGACAACAACGTCGATATCCAGGAGTTCATGGTGTTGCCGGTGGGGCTGCCCAATTTCGCCGAGGCGCTGCGCTGCGGCGCGGAAATCTTCCACGCGCTGAAATCGGTGCTCAAGGGGCGCGGACTGGCCACTGCCGTCGGCGACGAGGGCGGTTTTGCACCGGACCTGAAGTCGAACGCCGAGGCGATCGAGACCATCCTCGAGGCGATCGGCAAGGCCGGCTACAAGGCCGGCGACGATGTCTACCTTGGCCTCGATTGCGCCAGCACCGAGTACTTCAAGGATGGTCGATACCATCTCACCGGCGAGGGCCGCAAACTCAGCGCCGAACAGATGACCGATTTCCTCGCCGACTGGTGCGCGCAGTATCCGATCCTGACCGTCGAAGACGGCATGGCCGAGGACGACTGGGCGGGCTGGAAGCTGCTCAGCGAACGGCTCGCGAGCAAAGTGCAATTGGTCGGCGACGATCTGTTCGTGACCAATGCGGCCACCCTGCAGCAGGGCATCGAGCAGGGCATCGGCAATGCAATCCTGATCAAGGTCAACCAGATCGGCACCCTGTCGGAGACGCTCGAAGCGATCGCGATGGCCGATCGCCATCGCTACGCGGCGGTGGTCTCGCATCGTTCAGGCGAGACCGAGGACACCACGATCGCCGATCTCGCGGTCGCCACCACGGCGACCCAGATCAAGACCGGATCGCTGTGCCGCTCCGACCGCGTGGCCAAGTACAACCAGCTGCTGCGGATCGAGGAAGCTGCCGGTGCGGCAGGCCGCTACGCGGGCCTTGGCGCATTTCCGAACCTGCCCGGATTCGGCGGCTGAGCAACGCGCCGACCCATGGTTCTTTCCCGCCCACGGCATTCGCTGCGCTGGTTTGCGCTGGGCCTGCTGACCCTGGGCGTGGTGCTGCAGATTCGCCTGTGGAGCGGCAGCGGCGGCATGCCCGAGGTTTGGCGGCTGCAGGCGCGGATGGCCGAACAGCGCGCAGAGAACGACGCGCTGGCGAAGCGCAATGGTGCGCTGGCTGCCGATGTCGCCGATCTGAAGGATGGCCGCGAGGCGGTGGAGGAGCGTGCGCGCGCCGAACTGGGCATGGTCAGACCCGACGAGGTGTTCTACCAGGTTATCGAGAAACCTGCTGCAAGTGACGGAAAAGAAAGCGAAAGGCCTTGATTCGAAAGACAACTTCCGGGCGTCGTGAAATGATTCCCACCGGTCCTCGCGGGAGGCAAGCCCAGCCATGTGGTGCGTGATTCCAGCCGCCGGCAGCGGCCGTCGCATGGGTGGCGAAGTGCCCAAGCAGTATCAGTCGATCCGCGGTCGGCCGCTGCTGGCCTGGACCATGGAGCGGCTCGCCAGCCATCCGGCAGTCGACGGCTTGATGGTGGTATTGGCCGCTGACGACCCGCACTGGTCCGGGCTTTCCAGCCTGCATGACAAATCGGTTCTGACCACCGTTGGCGGCGCGGAGCGCGCGCACTCGGTGCTGGCGGGACTGCGCGCTCTCGCCAAGCTCGCCGACCCCGGACCCTGGGTCCTGGTGCATGACGCAGCGCGGCCCTGCGTGCGGCATCTCGATCTGGATCAACTGATTGCGCGTGGCTGCGCGGATCCGGTAGGCGCCATTCTCGCCGCTGTCGTCCGCGATACGCTCAAGCGCGGCACTGCGGATGGGCATATCGAAGCTACGGTGGCCCGAGAGAACATATGGAGAGCTTTCACGCCTCAGCTGCTGCGGCGCCAGGCCCTCGAGCGCGCGCTGGAAACCAGCGTAGCGCAAGGACAGTCGCTTACCGATGATGCGAATGCACTTGAAGTGTTGGGTTTTTTCCCTTTGCTTGTAGAGAGTTCCGAAGATAATCTCAAAGTGACCTCAGGAACCGATCTGGAACGGGTCGAAGACATTCTGGAAGCGCAGGGGGCTTTTCGGCGTGGGCCTGATTC
>JBBSDI010000381.1:0-3001 GCA_038249585.1 Lysobacterales bacterium
GTGTTCAACCACAACCTGGAAACCGTGCGCGGGCTGTATCACAACGTGCGTCCCGGTGCCGACTACGATTGGTCGCTGCAGTTGCTGCAGAAGTTCAAGGCCCAGCATCCCGAACTGCCGACCAAGTCCGGCATCATGCTGGGCCTGGGCGAGACCCGGGAACAGGTGGAAGACACGCTGCGCGACCTGCGCGCCCACGGCGTCAACATGATCACCATCGGCCAGTACCTGCGGCCATCGCCTGCCCACCATCCGGTGATCCGCTACTGGACGCCGGATGAATTCCTGCAGTTGCAGGCTTTCGGCATGAGCATGGGTTTTGCCTACGTCGCGTCCGGTCCGATGGTGCGTTCGTCCTACCACGCCGACCGGATGGCGGCGGCCGCGGGTTACATAACGCTCGACACATTGAAGAAGGCGCAACGTTCCCTTCCGCATCCAGCCTGAGCAGGAAAAGGTGCATGAGCCTGAACGTCACCCAGAAGCTGATCCAGTCGCACCTGCTGCACGGCGACATGACGCCCGGCGAGGAGGTCGGGATCCGCATCGACCAGACACTCACCCAGGACGCCACCGGCACGCTGGTGATGCTGGAGCTGGAGGCGATGGCCCTGGACCGGGTAAAGACCGAGGTCAGCGTCCAGTACGTCGACCACAACATCATCCAGGAGGACTACAAGAACCCCGACGACCACCTTTTCCTGCGCAGCGCCTGCCAGCGCTTCGGTGTCTGGTACTCGCGGCCTGGCAATGGGGTCAGCCATCCGTGCCACCAGGAAAACTTCGGCAAGCCGGGCAAGACCCTGCTCGGGTCTGACAGCCACACGCCGGCGGGCGGCGCGATCGGCATGTTGGCCATCGGCGCTGGCGGGCTGGAAGTGGCGCTGGCGATGGCGGGTGAGCCGTTCTTCACGCGCATGCCGCTGGTCTGGGGCGTGAAGCTCACCGGCCAGTTGCCGGACTGGGTGAGCGCCAAGGACGTGATCCTGGAGATGCTGCGCCGCCACGGCGTGGGCGGCGGGCTGGGCCGGATCGTCGAGTACTACGGACCGGGGCTGGCCACCCTGAGCGCGATGGATCGGCACGTGATCGCCAACATGGGCGCCGAGCTGGGCGCGACCACCACCGTTTTCCCTTCCGACCAGGAGGTGCGCCGCTTCCTGCGCGCATGGCAGCGCGAAGAGGACTGGGTGGAGCTGGCCGCGGATCCCGGCGCGGGCTACGACGAGCACGACGAGATCGATCTGTCGACCTTGGTGCCCCTGATCGCCATGCCGTCCAGCCCGGGCAATGTGCGCCCGGTCAGCGAAGTCGCTGGCGAGCGGATCTACCAGGCGTACATCGGTTCGTCGGCCAATCCCGGCTACCGCGACTTCGCGGTTTCCGCGCTGATGGTGCAGGGTCGGCTGGTGAACGACCGCGTGTCGTTCGACATCAACCCCACATCGCGCGCGCAGCTGGAAACGCTGGTCCGCGACGGCCACGTCGCCCACCTGCTGCACGCCGGCGCGCGCCTGCACCAGGCCGGCTGCAACGGCTGCATCGGCATGGGCCAGGCACCGGCCACGAACGAACTCTCGCTGCGCACGGTACCGCGCAACTTCCCCGGCCGCTCCGGCACGCGCGAGGACAGGGTGTGTCTGGTCAGCCCGGAGACGGCCACGGCGTCGGCGCTCGCCGGCGTGGTCACCGACCCGCGCACGCTGGGCATCCCGTATCCGCGCATCGCCGATCCCGACCAGCCGATCATCAACCGCGAGATGTTCATGCCGCCGTTGCCGCTGCAGGCGGCGCTGCAGGTACCGCTGGTCAAGGGCCCGAACATCGCGTCGCTGCCGAACTTCCAGCCGCTGCCTGATGAAATCGAAGTGCCGGTGCTGCTCAAGGTGGGCAACGACATTTCCACCGACGAGATCATGCCGCCCGGTTTGCGGGTGCTGCCGTTCCGCAGCAATATTCCCAGGATCGCCGAGTTCTCCTTCGACATGCTCGATCCCAGCTACGCCTTGCGAGCCAAGCAAGTGCCAGGCCACATCGTGCTGGGCGGGGACAATTATGGGCAAGGCTCAAGCCGCGAGCACGCCGCACTGGGCCCGCAGTACCTCGGGCTGCGCGCCGTCGTGGCCAAGGGCTTCGCGCGGATCCACGCGCAGAACCTGGTCAACTTCGGCGTGCTGCCGCTGACCTTCGTCGACCCTGCGGACTACGACAGCCTGCAGGCCGGCGACGTGCTGCGCCTGAGCGACCTGCGGCGCGTGCTGACACAAGGCGGCGAGTTTGCGGTGGAGAACGTCACGCGCCAGGTCACGCTCCAGGTGAGCCACCACATGTCACCGCGCCAAGTCCTGTTCCTGCTGCGCGGGGGATTGATCAACTGGATGCGAGAGCGCCTTTCCGGCCGGCCCGGGTCGGGCGACGCATGATCGACCGGTTGGATTCCTGTCAGAGCCAATAATCATTGATGTACTTTTCGCCCTCGTCGCAGAAAAAGATAACAACATGCTCGAGCTTGCGCCGGTCGCGCAATTCCCGTGCGGCGATCAGATGCGCGCCCGACGTTGGGCCCACGAAGATGCCGTGCTCGCGCGCCAGCCGCCGCATCTCGCGCACAGCGCCCGTGGACTCGACCGTCACGACTTCATCGAGAAGAGTTTGATGCCGTAGAACAATTCCGGGCACAAATCCATCGGCGATGCCTTCGATCAGATGCTTTCCTGTTTCGCCACAGTAATCCTCCCGGCAAACGACGGACACCGGCACTACGCTACCGCTTGCCTCTCGCACTGCTCCGGAGTCCGGTAGCCGATCGACGAGTGCATGCGCTGCCGATTGTAGTAGACCGCGATGTATTGGAATGCCATCTCCTTGCGCGCTGCGCGTGACTGCCTGGGTTGGTCGGCGGGCGGTTCGACCTTGAACGTGTGGAAGAAGCTCTCGGCGACTGGCTTGTCCGAACAATCGCCTGTGCGACTCATGCTCGAGCGCAGGCTCGATCGCTCTA
>JBBSDI010000382.1:0-3001 GCA_038249585.1 Lysobacterales bacterium
CCGTCGCCGGCATGCCGGCTCCCACAGCGAGATCGCTGCCTCGCGGCCAGTCTTGCAGTTTCGAAGCACGCGATTGAATGGCTGGCGGTGGCAGCGCTTGAATCTGTGGGAGCTGCCATGGCAGCGACTGGGGTCGCGGCAATAGCGGAGGGTGCCGTCGCCGGCATGCCGGCTCCCACAAGGGTGCCGTCGCCGGCATGCCGGCTCCCACAAGGGTACCGTCGCCGGCATGCCGGCTCCCACAGTGGAATAGTGCGCTCGGTGCAAGTCTTGTTGCATCGAAGCGCGGCCTGCTCGGCGCGAGGCAAGTCTTTCGACTTCGAAACTCGGGATTGAACAGTCCGGAACCTCTGAACAAACTCGGCGCAAGGCGAGACAACGCGGTGTGCGGGACTTGCACAGAGGCTCCCTAGCGAGGCTCCTCTGCGGGCGCTACCAGGTCGCGGTATGCGTGCCAGGTTGCGTGCCCGACCACCGGCATCAGGATCGCCAGACCGATGAAGCGCGTGGCAAAACCCAGTGCGGTCAACGCCACGATGATCGCCGCCCACAGCAGCAGCGCTGCGCGATTGGCGCCAAGCACCCGCATGCTGGTGATGATGGCGGTGACGGTGTCGCAGCGCGGGCGATCGAGCAGCAGCGGCAACGACACCACACACATCGAAAACACCAGCACCGCGAAGCCCGCGCCAGCGCCGAGGTAGGCCGCGAGGAACAGCGCGCCGTCGGGGGCTGCCAGCACATCGCCCAGCAGGGTCGCCGCGTGCGGCATCGGGCCGTCGAAGAACAGCGCGACGACCACCACCGACACCCGCAGCCAGACGGCCAGCATCAGCGCGAGTATCGCGCCGAAAAAACTGAATGAACTGAGGTTCTCGCGCCATGCGAACAGCGACTTCCGAAAGTCCGGCTTGCCGCCACGTTCGATGCTGCGGCTGATCGCGTACAGGCCAGTGGCCAGCAGTGGAGCGACCAGCAGGAATCCGGTCAGCAGGGCCAGTCCGATCACGCCATCGACCGCATGACGTACCAGCAGCCAGCCCATCGCCGCCAGCACCGCGCCATAGAACAGCGATGCAGCCGGCGCGGCCTGCAGGTCGCGTGCGCCATGCGTCAGCCAGCGCAGCGACGCACCGACGGCGACGCGGCGGGGTTCGGGGTAGCGCCCGGCAAACGGATCGGTCGCGGGCGGATCTTGCATCGTCCCGATAGTGGCACTCGTGCGCCAGCGGTCACGCTGCGTCGCATCACCGCTCGCGCCAGTAGCGCTCCATCTCGAAGTAGGTAAAGGACGCGGTCCAGCCGATCAGCACGAAGCCGGTCAGCGCCTCGGTGCCGGACGACAAGCGGATCGGTCCGACGGGCGAGAGGTCGCCGAAGCCGACGGTGGTGAAAGTGGTGGCCGAGAAGTAGACCGCGTCGACGAGCAGCAGCGGGTCGTCGCCGGCGAGATGACCGCAGGCGGGCCACTGGACCAGGCACCACCATGCAAGCCCGAAGATCCAGATCTCCACGACATGCAGGCCCGGCACGCCGAACATGCCGATAGCACGCGGCGGCGGATCTCGCATTCGGCGGTGTGCGCGTTCCAGCGCGACAGCAGTATCAGGCCCTCATAGTGCACGCTGACCACGGCCACCACGGCTGCCAGCGTGACCGCGACCACCCCAACGTTCGCCACCCACAGGGCCACTCCTCGACCAGTCGCGACCGGGTCAGCTGCCCTTGACCATGATCGGCTGTCGCCGCCCTGCGGCGTGTTCGGGCTCAGGGCCGCGCGTGCACCGGAACGAAAGCACAGTCGTCGGGGCCGACGTAGTTCGCGCTCGGGCGGATGATCTTGCCGTCGATGCGCTGCTCGATCACGTGCGCCGCCCAACCCGAGGTGCGCGAGATCACGAACAACGGGGTGAACATGGCCGTCGGCACGCCCATCACGTGGTAGGACGAGGCGCTGTACCAATCGAGGTTGGGGAACATCTTCTTCAGGTCCCACATCAGCGTCTCGATCCGCTCGCTGATCTCGAACAGCCGCAAGCTGCCGACGTCCTCGCACAGGCGCTGCGAAATCTCCTTGATGATCGGGTTGCGCGGGTCGCCGATGGTGTACACCGGGTGGCCGAAGCCGATCACGATCTCCTTTCGCTCGACGCGCGCGCGGATGTCGGCCTCGGCCTCATCGGCGGATTGGTAGCGCGCGATGGTCTCCATCGCCACTTCGTTGGCGCCACCGTGCTTGGGCCCACGCAGGGCGCCGATCGCGCCGGTGATCGCCGAGTACATGTCCGAGCCGGTACCGGCGATCACGCGCGCGGCGAAGGTCGACGCGTTGAACTCGTGCTCGGCATACAGGATCAGCGACTGGTCGAGCGCGCGGGCGTGCAGTTCGCTGGGCTTGCGGCCGTGCAGCAGATGCAGGAAGTGCGCAGCGATCGACGCATCGTCGGTCTCGGTCTCGATCCGGCGCCCGTTGTGCGAAAAGTGGAACCAGTACAGCAGGATCGAGCCGAACGAGGCCAGCAGGCGATCGGCGATATCGCGCGAGCCGGCCTGGCCGTGGTCGTCCTTCTCCGGCAGCACGGTGCCGAGCACCGAGCAGCCGGTGCGCATCACGTCCATCGGGTGGGTGGCGGCAGGCAGCAGTTCCAGCGCGGCACGAACCGGCGCCGGCAGACCGCGCAGGCGGGCGAGCTTCTGGTGGTAAAGGCGCAGTTCCGCGGCGTTCGGCAGCCGGCCATGAACCAGCAGGAAGGCGACCTCCTCGAATGTCGCCTGCTCGGCGAGTTCCTTGATGTCGTAGCCGCGATAGTGCAGGTCGTTGCCGGTGCGGCCGACCGTGCATACGGCGGTGTTTCCGGCGACCACGCCGGACAGTGCGACGGACTTCTTGGCCTTGGGGAGGACCTGGACGGGCTCGCTCATGGGATGCACTCGGCGGTTGGCTGATCGGTTGCCCGCGCGGCGGGCTTGCGGTGCAGTGTAATGGCGCGCATCGCGTGCG
>JBBSDI010000383.1:0-2998 GCA_038249585.1 Lysobacterales bacterium
CAGGAATTCGCGCTCGCGCGGGCGGATGCGGCTGTCGGCATTGGCCAGTCGCACGAGGCTGTCGAACAGACTCGCGGCCTGCGTCGAGCCGCGCGGATACACCGCGAGGAAACGCTCCAGCTCGGTATCGAGCGTCAGTTCGTTGCGCCGACCGCGCTCGAACGCGGTCAGCGCCATTGCACGCCCGCGGGTCGACAGCTTGAGCTCCTCCAGCAGGCTGTTGACCAACTCGGTTTCGTGGCTGGTCACGATGCTGTCGGCACGTGCCAATGCTCCGAGCAGCCCGAACAACACGCCGATCGAGACCTCCTCGTTGGCCTCGAGGTGCCCGCCACCGAGCAGGTCGGTCAGCGAGATGCCGATGTCGCGCAACAGTGCGCCCATCCCACCGCCTGGTTTGTCGCTCATGGTCTGCTCCTGCTGATTAACCTGCCCGATGCTGCGACACTTCGACGCGATTGGAAAGAGGCAGATGCGGATGGACCATCCCGAAGCAATCGGCGCACCGCTGAACCTGCCCTGTGGCGCGGTGCTGGCCAATCGGCTGTGCAAGGCGGCCATGACCGAAGGTGTTGCCGACCCGTGGCTGCGGGCGACTCCGCGCCTGGCCACGCTGTATCGCCGCTGGCACGCGGGTGGGCCCGGCCTGTCGATTACCGGCAATGTAATGATCGATGCCGAAGTGCTGGAGCGACCGGGCAATGTCGCGCTCGACGTTGGCGATCCGCGGACCACCGATGAAGCGGCCCGCCGCAGGCTGCGCGCATGGGCCGCCGCCGGCACCTCGGATGGCAGGCATCTGTGGATGCAGATCTCGCATGCGGGGCGACAGAGTCCGCGCTACGTCACCGCGCACACGGTTGGGCCATCCGCGGTCGGGCTGCAACTGCTCGGCAACTATGCCCGGCCGCGTGCGCTCGATGCAGGGGAAATCGAAGCCTTGCCAGCGCGCTGGGCCGCAGCGGCGCGGATTGCGCGCGAATGCGGATTCACCGGCGTACAGGTGCATGCGGCACATGGGTACCTGCTCAGCGCATTCCTGTCGCCGGTGACCAACCAGCGCGGCGATGACTGGGGTGGGAGCCTGGCCAATCGTGCACGCCTGCTGCTCGCGGTGGTGCGCGCCACCCGCACCGCGATCGGCGCGGATTTCCCGCTGTCGGTGAAACTCAATTCGGACGACTTCCGCAAGGGTGGCTTCAGTGCCGCCGATTGCCTTGGTGTGGTCGCGATGCTCAATGCCGAGGGCGTCGACCTGCTGGAGATCTCCGGCGGCAACTACGAGCAGCCGCGGCTGCTCGGCTTCGAAGGCAGGGTCGACAGCGCGCTGCCGGTGCGCGCGAGCACCCGCCGGCGCGAGGCGTACTTCATCGAGTACGCCGATGCGATCGGCAAGATCGCCACGATGCCGCTGATGCTCACCGGCGGTTTCCGCACCCGCGCGGCGATGAATGCCGCGTTGCAGGAAGGCGTGTGCGACATGATCGGCCTCGGACGGCCGCTGATCACCGAGCCCGACCTGCCGCGACGCCTGCTCGATCGCAGCGCGGAAGCGGCAGTGGCATGGGAGCCCTCGCTGGTCCTGCAGCGCACGGGTTTGTTCAGCCCCGGCAGTCCGCTGCTTTTACTGCGAGCGATCAACGTGCTGGGCGCGCAGGGCTGGTACTACCACCAGATATTCAGGCTTGCTGACGACCGCGCGCCGGATACGACGCGTGGAATGCTGCGCTCGTTCGCCGGGCATCTGTTCGACGAGTTCAAGACTGCGTTTGGGCGCTGGCGCGCACGAGCGACAGTGCCGCCCGACTAGCGCTTCAACCCATCACACACATGTTGCGACCCTCGCGCTTGGCGCGATACATCGCGACGTCGGCGCGCTCGAACACGGTCTCGGCGCTATCGTCGCCAGCGAAGCTGGCGATGCCGCACGATATCGTGACCGGAATGGGTTGTTTCCGGAAATGGAAGTTCAGTTTGGCGATCCGCTCGCGCATCTGTTCGCAGACGCGCATCGCATCCTCTGGCACGGTGCCGACCAGCAGCATCGCGAATTCCTCGCCGCCGTAGCGCGATACGAAATCGACCTCGCGGATATTCTTGGCCAGGTACTGGGCGACCACGTGCAGAACCTTGTCTCCGGCTGCGTGGCCGAAGTTGTCGTTGATGGCCTTGAAGCGATCGATGTCCCAGGTCGCCAGGCACATCGGCCGGCCGAATCGGCGCCAGCGCGCAAACTCGTGCGCGATGCGTTCGTCCCAGGCGAGTCGATTGGGGATTCCGGTCAGCGCGTCGGTCAGGGACAGGCGCTTTTCGCGCTGCAGCGAGTTCTGCAGTGCGCGGGTTTGGCGCTCGAGCTCGCCGATGCGCGAGCGCATGCGATCGGCGCGCTCATGATAGGCCACGACGCGGGCGGCTTCACGTTCGCGGAACGCGCTGAGGTGGGAGTGGATGGCGCCGGTCCGCTGGGTCACCGCGTGGCGCAGCGCAGTCAGGTCGGTCGCGCCCGCGACGCAGTCGCCGAGCGACTTGAGCTCGCCGACGACCGCACCATCCAGCCGCTGCACGGACTGCCGCGACTCCACCCGGTCGGCATCCTCGCCGAACAGGTAGGCTGCTACCTGGTCGAGCTGTTCGTTGACCTCATGCAGGGTGCGCTCGACTTCGCCCTTGTCGCGCTGGAACTGCTGCAGCTGTTCGTTGACCAGCTCGGCGATGCGTTCGATCGAATCGGCGAGCGCGGCTTCGGTCGTGGCACTGGCCAGCTTGAGCGTGAGCTCGCCCGCGCGGGCGAGCAGCCGCGGCTCCAGCGCGAGGCGTTCGACCAGACGCGCGATGAGCAGCACCGCCTGGGCGATCCCGCTCGGACCCGAATCGGCCGCAGTTTCGACCGCTGCTTGCTGCTTGTCGTCCAATGCCGCGATCGCACGCCCCAGATCGTCGAGCAGGTGCTCGATTTCCGTCGCATCGGATCGTTTGCGGATGGTCTCGATCACCCGCA
>JBBSDI010000384.1:0-2998 GCA_038249585.1 Lysobacterales bacterium
TCTTCTTCAGATCGTGACGCCGCTCGGCATCCGGCAGATGCAGCAGGCCGATGTACATGGTGGGCACGCCGCCGAAGATGGTCACCCCGTAGTCGGCCATCGCCGCAAGAGCTGCGTCTGGATCGAAGCGCGCCATCAGCACCATGCTGGCCCCGCACAGCACGGCGGCATTCATCTGCGCCACCTGGCCGAACGAGTGGAACAGCGGCAGCGCGATCAGCTGCACGTCGCGGCGATCGAGCTTGACCATGGCCACCACGCCGAGCGCATTCATCATCACGTTGGCGTGGGTCAACTCCGCGCCCTTCGGCCGACCGGTGGTGCCCGAGGTGTAGAGGATCACTGCGGTATCGCCCGCCTCGACAGGCTCGATCTCGAAACTGCTGGACTGCCCATGCATCAGAGCTGCGAGGGTCTCGCCACCGGGCAGCGGATTGGGTGCCGCCGGATCCGCCGTGATCGCGATGAAATGCGCGCAACTGCCGGCCTCTTGAAACCCGTCCCAGCCGGCCTGCCCCAACGGCAGCTCCGGCGTGCCTTCAAAACACAAAAAGGTGCGCGCGTCGGAGTCGCTGAGGTGATATGCGATCTCACTGGCCTTGAGCAGCACGTTGATCGGCACCACCACCGCACCGAGCTTGAGGATTCCGTAGTAGGCGATCGGAAACCACGGCAGGTTGGGACACGCCAGCGCGACCTTGTCGCCGCTACCGATGCCGCGCGCGCGCAGGCCATTTGCAACAAGGCTGGCAGCCTCGTCGAACTGCCGATAGGTCCACTGGCGCTGACCGAAGCGGATCGCGACCTGATCGGGCATGAGTGCGGCATTGCGCGCCAGATTGGCCGCAAGGTTGAGCATGACGTGGGCCCTCCACCCGGGTAATGCCGCAGCTGAGCGTACCCTGACGCAGGCCCCCGCGCGACTACTCGAAGCTGTCGACGAACAGCGGGACCGCGCCGCCGCTGTCGCCGACCCGCAGCGCAAAACCGATGCCATCCGAGGTGCGGTGTTCCCAGCCCCACTTGCGCCACGGCGACACGCGATAGGCAGGCAGGCCCGAGGCGGGACCGGTGGGACGAATCCAGAAGTTCACACCCACGTCGTAGGTCAGATACAGCGACTGGATCGCCGCCGCCAGCGAGGCATCGGGCTGCCCTGCGATCCGCGCAAAGTAGTCTGCCCAGGCCAGCTGCGCGGCCACCTCGAGCGCGTGCTCGACATCGGCGGCATTGCGCTGGCCGTCGGAACCATCGAGCAGCATGGCGTAGCGCGGCAGTGCAAGGGCGCGCCCCGTGTCGTAGCCGTTGTCGGTAGTCGTCACGATCGTCGCGCGCAGGAAGTTGCCCAGACGCCGCATGAAATTGGCGGTCGCGAGATCTTCGCCGGTGGCGTATGCGCGCACCACCGCATCGGCCAGCAGCACCGTCATCCACGACGAGGCGCCATAGCTGCCGGCGACCCAGTCGCCGTCGTGCTGCGACCCGAAGTGGTACAGGCCACCGTCGATGCGATTGCCCGGGATCACGCCGCCCGCGCCATCCTGATGCGCGCGGAAGTCCGCGAGGATCTGATTGACCGCGTCGCGGCGCGTGGTGCCGCCGAGCACCTCCCACGCCACCACATTGGCAAGCAGCTTGTAGGCGGCATGGCGTTCGGTCCAGAAACCGCGCTGCGCCGTCCAGCTGTGGGAAAAGCCGTTCTGCGCAGTGATTACCGCGCCAATCCGCGGCAGTACCGCATCATCGCCCACCGTCCAGTACGTGTAGGCGAGCGACTCGTTGTAGGAATACTTGGTATCGCCCGGCGCCAGCGCGAAGGAGCCCGCTGCATCGAGCCGGCCGGCGTAGAATTGTGCAGCGCGAACCGCCTCGCGCAGCGCAGTGAAGTAACCACTGCGGAAATACAGCACGAACATGGTTGCTGCGCGATCGTAAAGCCACGGCTCGCGATCGGTCTTGTACGGGCACTGGTTGCCGGCAGTCACCGCCGGATCGTCGCGATTGATCACGCTGTAGAAGTTGTTCTTCAGCGCATGCTCGGCCTCCTGGTAGGCAGGCCAGCTACTGATCGCATCGACAACCGCCGGATTGTCGCGCGACTCCGGATTGTCGCCCTCGAACGCCATGCTGCGCGAGGATTTGAGCGCCCCGCGCACCAGCCAGTCGGCCGGCAGAACCGCATACACCTCGGGTTCGAAGACATTGTCGGCAGCAACGAAGGTGCCACTGGTGACCAGATGCCAGTCGGTGCGCGGATCGACCAGAGCCGGCACGTTGAGCGTGCGCGGCGCACCGCCCCACGCGACCGTGATCGCTTCGCTGTTCGGAAACGCCACGCCCACTGGATGGACGATCTGGATTCGCGCGACCCGCACCGAGGCGCCATCGAGCGCGGCATTGCTGCGATGCCGCCATGGCGTGAGCTGGGCGACATACGCCGGCAGTTCGGCTCCATTGCGAAGCACCCGCACGGTCGACAGCTGCGCGGCACTCAGTGAGCCGCGCGGCAGCGGCAAACCGAAGGTGACCAGCACCTGCGTTCCCGGCACGATGCCCTCGGTCGGATGCAGGCGCACCTCGACGCTGCCGACAGGAACCGCAGGTGCGAGGAACGGCTCGACCGCAAGGGCCGCGGCGCTGGTGAGCCAAAGGATCAGGGCGACGACGGGGATGCGCATGACGGTGCTTCGTTCACGATTTCGACCGCGAGTGTCGCGGCATCGGCCCGGCACTAGCGTGACCGGGTGCGCAACTTCGGACCCATCCGGCGCGATCGCCGGGCGCGGAACGGCCGCGCCGCCGCAGCTGCTGCTGCAAGTCCGCGACCGCGGCCTCAGGATACTCGCGCTTGCTGCCTGTAGCTCAAACCTTGCGCGCCCTGACATCGCGCACGATCTCGCGCGCGGCGTTCATGCCCGGCAAGCCGGTGACCCCGCCACCCGGATGCGCGCCGGCGCCGCACATGTATAGCGCGTGGATCGGTGCACGATAGTCGGCA
>JBBSDI010000385.1:0-2966 GCA_038249585.1 Lysobacterales bacterium
AACCAAGCCAAGTCCGCCAGCCGGTCCATAGCCCCAGCTGCGACTGTGGCCCCAACTCGGGATGGCGCCGATCAGCAACAGGACCAGTACGATCAGTAGAATAGTGCCCAAGCTCATGACTCGCTCCTCGATAGATGGGATTTGCAGTCTGTCGACTACAGCGCCGAAGATGACGTGCAGACGCAGATTGCAAATGGTAGCCCCCTTGAGCTATTAACTCTGTGCGCTGGGAAACACAGTGCGCGATGCCCGGTTGCCGCACTCCTCTATCGCATTTGGACGAATCTGGATTGGCGACCTGTCTCGGCTCAGCCCAGCACCTGCGCGTAGTCCTCGATCACCGCGTCGTAGCACTCGCAGGACGAAGCTTCGAGTCCGCGTCGCGAGACGACCGTGATCTCCCCACGGCTGTAGCGGATCAGCCGCTTCGCCTTGAGGGCACCCGCGGCAATCGTTACCGCGCTGCGCTGTACACCCAGCATGTCGGCAAGATATTGATGGGTGAGATGGAAATGATCGGCGTGCGCCCGATCGTGGGTCATCAGCAGCCTGCGCGCGAGTCGCGTGTCGACCTCATGGAAGCGCGTGCATGCTGCGGTCTGCGAAAGTTGCGTCAGCAGCACGTATAGATAACGATCGAGGATTCCGCGCAGACGCCCTTCACCATTAATATGGCGAGTCAATGCGGCAACCGGAATGCGAAGTGCAGTGCCCTCGCCCTGAACCACCGCGCGCATTGGTACGCGGTCGATTCCCAGCGCGAGCGTCGCACCCAGCATGCCCTCGTTGCCAATCAAGCCCACTTCCAGTGGGGGATGGCCGGTCAGCGGCACCATGATGGATATGAATCCGGTCTGCGGAAGCCAGGCGTGCGTGTAAGCCTCGTCGGGCTCGCACAAGGTATGTCCGAATCCCAGCTGGACCTGCTCGCAGTCGGCGACGATCGAATCGCGCTCTTTGCGCGGTAGATGCGCGAGCAGAAGGTTCGCGGCGGACTGGGTCTTTGGCGAGGGCACGGTTCTGTCCTGCAGCACAAGCTGGGCCAGATCGGCGCGGGAGTGGTGCTGACGCATTCCCGATGATGCAGTGTGTGCTTCCTGCGCGAATGCTTCTGTTCGCAAGGACACACTGGCCCACACCAGGGAGTCGCACCCGTGGTTCAGGCCGCGACGTTGATGGCCCGATAGGTCAGCAGCCGATCGGTCTCACGCTTGACCACGCCATAGCACTCGCAGCTCAACTGCTCCAGCTGCGGGCGATCGAGCACCACGATGTGGCCGCGCGAGTAGCTGATCACGCCGAGTCGCTGCAGCTTACCTGCGGCTTCAGTGACACCTTCGCGACGTACCCCCAGCATGTTGGCGATCAGCTCCTGGGTCATGGTGAGCTTGTTGTCCGGCAGACAATCGAGCGAGAGCAGCAGCCAGCGGCACAGCTGCTGGTCGATCGAATGGTGGCGATTGCAGATGGCCGTCTGCGACATCTGGCTGATCAGCGCCTGGGTGTAGCGCAGCATCAGGTGCAGCAGCCCGCCGTGGCGGTTGAACTCATCCTTGAAACGCTGGCCGAGCAGTTTGTATGCGTGACCCGCACTTTGCACGACCGCACGATTGGACGAGCTCTCGCCGCCCATGAACACCGCGATGCCGACCACCCCTTCATTGCCGACCACGGCGATCTCGGCCGAGGCGCCGTTCTCCATCGTGCCAAGCAGCGACACGATCGAACTGGTCGGAAAGAACATGTTGCGCAGCGTATCGCCGGCCTCGTAGAGCACCTTGCCAAGCGGCAGGCGCACCAGTTCGAGATGCGGAAACAGGCGAACCCGCGCGTCGGCGGGAAACGCCGCGAGCAGATGGTTCTGATCTGGAGAGGGGAGTTCGGACATCACAGCCACCATTCGCCAAGCGACGGAAACGCGAACCCGTTTGGCTGGCGCACACCGCGCTGCCACGCTCCTAAGCACGATATCACACTTAGCGCGTGGGCGTTGGACCCGATCGCGCTCGTTCGTGGCCAGTTGCTGCAGCCGTGCTCACGCGTTGCGAGGCGCGGTCGGCATCACGCAGGTTTCAGTCGTTGCGTTGCCGGCCCACATCGTCGTTGTCCGCCTTGTCCTTGTCTGATTTGTCCTTTTCGGCCTTTTCCTGCTCCCACTTGTCCTGCTCCGACTTCTCGCCATCGGGATTGGCGGGTGCCTGGTTGCGGCGCGGATTGGCGCGCAGCGGCTGGCCCGGCTGCTCGACAGCCGCAGCATCCGGCGGTGGCGTGTCTTGCGCAGGCGCCTCGCGCGCAGTCCGCGCTGCGGGCTGCTCCTCCGCGGCAGGCTGCGGCTCGATGCGCTGCTGCTGTCTGCGCGCATTGCGTTCCTGCTCGCGCAGCTGGTTGTCCTCACCGCGCAACTGGCGTTCCTGCATCTGCTGCTGATCCTGCTGCGCGCGCTGCTGATCGCGCTCCCCGCGCTGCCGCTCCTGTTCGATCCGCTGCTGATCCTGCTGCGCGCGCTCGTTCGTGCGCTGCTGTTCGGCCTGGGCGCGCTGCTCGTCTTGCTGGCGCTCGATCATGCGCTGCTGATCCTGCCGCGCGCGCTCCTGCACACGAACCTCATCAACCGGCTCTGGTGCGCTCTGTGGCGGCAGATTGCGGTCGGGACGCCCGCTGCGGCTTGCCGGCTGCTCGTCTTGCGGCGGATCGAGCGCGCCTGCCGCAGGCGCTCGCTGCTGTCGATCCGGTCGCTGGCTTGCGGCAGGCTCACGCGGTGCATCGGTTGCGGTGCGACTGGTGCGCTCGCCGCCATCGCGAGCCGCCGCCGCGGCGTCTGGATTGCGCTCGCCGCGTGCGCGCGTATCGGTTTCGGCACCCGCAGCGCGCGCGTCGATCATCGAGCGTTGCAGGATCTGGCGCACGTTGTCCTGCGCGCTTTGCCCGCCCTGCGGCGCAGATGCGGTTCCGCGCCGGGCCGGATC
>JBBSDI010000386.1:0-2964 GCA_038249585.1 Lysobacterales bacterium
AAGGGAGCTTTTGGCCAACACTGCGCGCCTGATCCGCACCGGAAACACGCCATGGCTTTCATCAGCGCGCGCGACACCACGCAGCTCTACGTCAAGGACTGGGGCTCCGGCCAGCCGGTGGTGCTCATCCATGGTTGGCCGCTGAGCGCCGACAGCTGGGACGATGTGGCCATCCCGCTGGTCGAGGCTGGCTACCGCACCATCGCCTACGACCGCCGCGGCTTCGGGCGCTCGTCGCAGCCGTGGAGCGGTTACGACTACGACACCCTGGCCGACGATCTGGATGCGGTGATCGAAGGCTGTGCTGCGGACAATCCGATCCTGGTCGGATTCTCGATGGGCGGCGGCGAGGTGGCGCGCTATCTGTCGCGGCACGCCGCGCGACCGGTGGCGAAGGCGGCCCTGGTGTCATCGGTGCTGCCGTTTCGCCTGCAGACCCACGACAACCCCTCGGGAACCGAGCAGGCCGCTTTCGATCGCTCCGCGCATGCCATGAAGGAAGACCGCGCGAAGTTCTTCAGCGGCTTCTTCGCCGACTTCTTCGGCGTAGGCATGATCACCCAGCCGGTCAGCGACGAATTGCTGGAGTGGGCGCGCGGGATCGCGATGCAGGCCAGCCTGCGCGCGACGCTCGAATGTGCGCGCGCGTTTTCCAGCACCGACTTTCGCCCGGACCTGGCGGCGTTCAAAGTGCCGACCCTCATCATCCACGGCATCGAGGACAAGACCGTACCGATCGCGGCTTCCGCGCGCCTGGCGGCCAAGGGCATCGCCGGCAGCACCCTGATCGAATACGAGGGGGCACCGCACGGACTGTTCGCTACCGATCGCGAGCGTCTGGTCAAGGATCTGCTGGCGTTCTTCGGCAATTGATGTGTACGCAATGCGCGCCGGCCGGGTGACCGGCGCGCGGTGTACTCACTCAAAGCCGTTGGCGAACAGCGCATCGGTCGGGGGCGCGACGCTGACATCGCCCAGGTCCACCACCTGTCCGGCCACGACGACCACGTGACGGAACACGCTTGGCAGACCCGGCACGTTGATCTCGATGGTGTAGCTGCCCGGGAGCATCTCGTCGAGCAGCGCATTGCCGCCACTGTCGCTGATGGCCACCGGCTCGATCTCGGAACCGACGATGCGCACCAGCGCGCCGTTGCTGGCCGCACCGAGAGTGCCCGCGCTGAACACCCGCACCCGTGCGCCGCCCAGGCTGCCTGCGGGGTGCTGCATGATGGTGTCGTGGTAGTCGATCGACTCCTGGCCCTCGATATCGCGCAAGCGCACTGCGAGGTGACGCACCGTTGGTGTCGTTACCGGCGTCAGCGCAATGTTGAAGTTCGGCAAAAACGGCTGCCACGCGCTGGCCGGCAGGTCACCGAGCCTGAAGCGGAAGTTCGAGGTCGACCATGGCTTCTGGTACAGCGACTGCTGCACGAGGATCGTGAGATTGTCGGTGCGTGGGCGACCGCTCTGGATCACCATGCTGCCCATCGTTGCGCGCGGATCGCTCCACGCCACGCCGCTGAAGATCGGCCCGAACACGCCCTGCCGGCCATTGGCGGTGCGCGGCTGCATGCGGTACCAGTAGCGTTGGCCGCTGACCAGGCCGGTATCGACGTGCACCCCGGGCGTGCTGCTCGGATCGAGGCTTGCCACTTCGATGAAAGGACCGGTCGCGGCGGTAGCGCGCTGCAGGACGATCGTCGCGTAGCTCCGATGCGCTGCATAGCGGATCGGAATTGCGTTGGGCGGGATGGGGGTGGACTCCAGGTGCTCGCTGTCGGGCGACTCGAGCTGCGCGAAGCCCATCGGTGGCAGGGCGTCGTCGGCCGCGTCGTGCGCATTCGCGGCCCGCGCATGTTCCGAGCCATCGGTCTCGCCACCGCCGTCGGTATCCGCGTCGCAGGGGTCGGTACCGGCCTGGTACTCCAGAAAACTGGCACGCGTGTCGCCGTCGGCATCCAGGCTGCCGTCGGGCAGCGCGGGATTGAGGCAGCGCTGGCCGGTCTCAAAGCTGTTGGGCATCAGGTCGCCATCGGTGTCGGGCGTGGACGCGGTGCTGCGGGTTGAAAAACTTTTGTGGGTGAAGTTGAAGCTGAGAACTTCGGTACCGGCGCTGCGATTGTTGGCGTCCGACAGCGCCAGCTGGGTCTCGAATTCGACGCTGTAGCTGCCGCGCGCACCGACTGCGGAGAAATCGTCGGGGAAAGCGGTCGGCGCGCCTTGGGTATTGCGGCGGTAGATGCCGCTCCAGACGCCATCGCCGGCGACCGCGTCGCCACGCTCGCCACTATCGTTCAGTTGCAGCGAGTTGATGGTGCCGTCCGGATGTTGAACGCGCGCGGCCGACTCGCGGATCTTCTGTACGGCCGGCAGCAGCAGTCCGACCTGCACTACCACGCCTTCGCCGATGGACAGATCCTCCACGCCACGCGCCTGCGGCGTCTGCGCCGACGCTGCAGCAATCGCGGCAAGACCTGCCTGCGCACTGATGCCCGCGAACACCTGCAGCGGGATCGGCGGCGCACCGGGCGTGCCGGCACTGGTGGTGATCTGGATCGTCCACTCGCCGGTGATGAGGCGGCCGTCGACCCACACGTCATCGCCCACGCGCCGCACGACCGCGCCATTGACGCCGTTGACCAGTTCAGCACCGGCAGGGTCCAGGACCCGGACCTGCGCGATGCCGCCGACGCCCACGCTGGTGCGGTCGACGACTGCGAAGAAGCGGTGCCTTGCGTGCATGTCCAGACCATCGGGAATGCGCACGCGCACGGTCTCGGTGCTGTTGCCGCCAATGGTCATGGTTTCATTCTGCCCGACGCGGGTGCGCTGCTCGATGCGTTCCACCGCCCGCGCAAAGGCATCGCCCAACGCGCCCTCATCTGGCACGCTGCTCACATCCACATAGCGGTAGCTGCCGCCGCTGGCATCCGCGATGCGCGCCAGCAGCGGCTGGTCGGC
>JBBSDI010000387.1:0-2942 GCA_038249585.1 Lysobacterales bacterium
TCGCCCACAGTTGCGTGGCCATGTCCTGCATCAGGTCCGCGCGATCGGGCGCACAGGTGCTGAAACCCCACGCGATCTTGCGCAGCAGTCCTTGATGGTCGGTCAGCAACGCAGCGAATCGCGCGCGGCGGCCATCGGGGGTGTCGTGGCGATTCATGGTGCTCGGATGGGAAGGCATGCCAAGGTGATATGCAAGTGCGGCCCGTTTCCTTACGCGGTCGCGGCGCGTCTCGTATTGGCGCGGGCGTGCGAGACTCGCGCCGACGATGGCTTGGCCCGAGAGCGACCCGCATGCGCATCCACCACGCCAGGCTGGACGACTGCGCCGCTGCGCGTGGTGCGGTAGTGGTGATCGATGTGATCCGCGCCTTCACTACCGCAGCGCACGCGCTTGCAGCAGGTGCGCGCGAGATCGTGCTGGTCGCCGCAGTCGAGGAGGCGCTGTCGTTGCGCGCGCAGATCCCCGGCGCGCTGCTGATGGGCGAGGTCGGCGGCTTTCCTCCGCCAGGTTTCGACTTCGGTAACTCGCCGATTGAATTGAACGGCGTCGATCTGCACGACCGCGTGCTCATCCAGCGAACCGGCGCCGGGACCCAGGCCGCGGTGCGCTGCGCCCATGCGTCGATCCTGTTGCTGGCGAGCTTTCCGTGCGCGGCAGCCACCGTGCGCGCGTTGCGCGCGCGCACGCCGACCGAGGTCACCCTCGTGGCCAGCGGCCCGGAGGGCGAGGACGCGGCTTTCGCACGGCATCTTGAGGCCCTGCTGCGCGATGAACCACCCGATCCCGCATGGCTGGAACAGGCCCGCGCGGCCGGACTGCGGCGCTTTGCCGCGCCGGGTATCGAGGCCACCACCACCGCCGCGCAGCGCGATGCGTTTCGCGCCGACATCGAGTGTTGCGTGGCGCTGGACCGCTTCGACTTCGCCATCGGCGTGACGCAGCGCGACGGATTACTGGTGGCGCGCAGGCTGCCGGCGCATTGACCCGCTCAGGCCACGGTAGCAGCCAATGGAAGTTGGGCGGGCGCCCTGGGCCTGGGCGCGCCGGGACGTACCAAGCGGCTGAAGAACCCTGCCGCCCGGGCACCGGCATGACTGCCCCGGTTTGTCACGTTGACGATACTTTTCAGCCGGCGCTTAGCGCGACCGCCGTTGCGTGCCAAACTTGTGGGATGGCGACCTGCGCGTCGTGCGCCCGACGGGGAAATCCATGGCCAAGTTCCGCACCAGTCGCATCATCCAGTTTGTTTCGATCCTGATTGCGACTGCCGCAGCGCCCGTCGCGATGGCGGCAGAGATTGCCGAGGCAGCGTGGGCTGAACTTGAGCGCGAATCGCGCGTGCGGGTGATGGTCATGCTGTCCGAGGTTGCTGCGCGCGGCAACGATCGCGCGGCGCTGGCCGCTGCAGTCGACGCGCTGCTTGCGACTTTGCCCGCAGGCGCGCGGCTCGAGCGACGTTTCGCGACCGTGCCCGCGCTGGCGCTGAGTGTCGATCGGCAGGGGCTGGAAGCGCTTGCCGCAGCCGGCGGCGTGGCGCGCGTGGATCTCGACGAGGGCGGCAGCGGCGGACTGTTGCAGGGCTTGCCGCTCGCGCGCATCGACCCGCTGCAGACGCTCGGCTTCACCGGAGCCGGACTCAAAGTCGCGATCATCGATAGCGGGATTCGACTCGACCACCAGAGCTTCGCTGGCCGCATCGTCGACGAAGCCTGCTTTTGTACCGGCTGCTGCCCGAACGGCGGCAACACCCAGACGGGTCCTGGAAGCGGAGCCAACGGCCATCCGCATGGCACCAACGTAGCCGGCATCGCGGTCGGCGGCAGCGGTGTTGCGGGTGTGCCGACGGGTGCAGCCACTGGCGCGTCGATCATTTCGATCCGCGTGCTCGATGTGAACAACTCATTCTGCTGTTCGTCCGACATCGTCGCGGCGATGGACTGGCTGCGCGTAAACCATCCCGACACCAAGGTTGCCAACCTCAGCCTCGGCACCGGTGCACGCTTTGCCGGCGATTGCGATCAGGCCGCTGCGTTTACCCAGGCACTGGGCGCAGCGGTCGATGGTCTGGTCGCACAAGGCACTGCGGTGACGGTATCGAGCGGCAACAATGGCTCCAGCATCGACATGCAGGCGCCAGCCTGCGTGCGCAACGCGATCTCGGTCGGCGCGGTGTACGACGCCAACGTCGGCTCGCAGTCATTCGGATCGGTATGCACCGCAGCAACCACTGCGGCCGATCGGATGACATGCTTTTCCAATCTTTCGACCACCACCGACCTGCTGGCGCCGGGCGCGCCGATCACGGCGGCCGGCACCGGCTCGACCTCTGCTACCTCGACCTTCAGCGGCACCTCGATGGCTGCACCGATGACAGCGGGATGCATCGCCCTGCTGCGACAAGCCCGTCCACAGGCGACGCTTGCGCAGATCCAAGCCGCCCTCGAGGCATCGCCAACGCGGATCGCGCGCCCCGGCATGGCGCAGGACTATCCGCGCGTAGATTGCGCCGCTGCACTGGCGCAACTGGGTACGCTGCCACAGATTTTCAGCAACGGATTCGAGTGAGGGCGGTTTTTCGGCAGGTGCGCGTGTTGTAGCCGCAAGCCGCCCCGCGCTGGTGGGTCGTGCCGGATTCGAACCGGCGACCTACGGATTAAAAGTCCGCTGCTCTACCAACTGAGCTAACGACCCGCGCGTGCGAAGCCGCGCAGTGTAGGTTGCGCGACTGCCGGGGACAAGCTGGAAAATGTCTACGGCGCGGCATAGCGGGTCGGGTCCGCCACACCGGCATCGGCAAAGCCGGCTGCGCGCAGGCGGCAGGCGTCGCAGCGGGCGCAGGCGCGGCCTTGGGTGTCGGCCTGGTAGCACGACACGGTGCTGCCGAAGTCGACGCCCAGCTGCAACCCACGGCGCACGATGTCGGCCTTGGAAAGGTCGATCA
>JBBSDI010000388.1:0-2933 GCA_038249585.1 Lysobacterales bacterium
GTCACCGAGTGCGACGAGCCGCAGGCCCCTGATGGCACCCAGCTGCCGATCACGGCCAAGGTCAAGGGCAATCTGATCGGGCGCTATGCGTTCGACTGGGGCGACTACCAGGCATTTTTCCAGGGTGCGGTGGTCCACGAGGGCGAACGCAAGTCCGACCTGCGGCTGGTTGAGCGCGATATCCTGGGCGATCTTCCGGCTTACACCACGCTGGATCTGGCGGCCGGTATCGGCAAGGACAACTGGAAGGTCGACCTGTACGTGCGCAATGCCGGCGACAAGCGAGGCGAGAGCTCGCGTTTCGCCCAATGCGCCGAGGCGGTATGCGGCGAACAGACCTACATCATCCCGATCCAGCCGCGTACCTTCGGCGTGCGCTTCTCGCAGCAGTTCTGAACCACGGCGGTTTGCGGCGTTTACGACGACGGCCCTTCGGGGCCGTTGTACTTGGTGCCTATGGCGAGAGGCCTGCGATGCACGACAGCGATGATGGTCCAACTCCCGGAATCGCACTCGACTCCGCGCATGCGCTGGCGGCGCAGTTCTACGTCGATGCCTCCCATCTCGCCACTGAGCGTGAATCGGTGTTCGCGCGCAGCTGGCAGCTGGCCGCCCATCGGGGCGAATTGGTCGACGCTGGCGACCATGTGCTGGCCGAGGTTGCCGGGCGCCAGATCCTGATCCTGCGCCACCCCGACGGGAAGCTGCGCGCTTTTCACAATGTATGCCGGCATCGTGCGGGACCGCTGGCCTGGTGCAATGGGCACGGTGCGCGGGTTTTGACCTGCAAGTACCACGGCTGGACCTACACCCTGGATGGACAGCTGCGCGGCGCGCCGGAAATGCAGGACGCAGTGGGCTTCGATCCTTCCGGCATCGCACTTGCAGCCGTCGGCGTGCACGAGTGGCAGGGCCTGGTGTTCATCGCGTTATCCAGCAAGGTGCCGCCGTTCGACACCGTGTATGCCGGTATCGAACGCCATATTGACCCGTTGGACCTCGCGCGGTTGCGCTTCTTCCGCCGGATCGGCTACGAGGTGGCTTGCCACTGGAAAGTGTATGTCGACAATTTCCTCGAGGGCTACCACCTGCCGCACGTGCACCCAGGCCTGAGCCGGATGCTCGACTATCGCGCCTACGATACCCAACTCGCGCCGTGGTACTCGCTGCAGCACGCGCCGCTGCGCAACAGCGAGGGCATCTACGGCGACGGCGAGGCGTGGTACTACTTCGTGTATCCCAACATCATGCTCAACATCATGCCCGGACGCCTGCAAACCAATCGCGTATTGCCGCTGGGGCCGGACCGCTGCCGGATCGAGTTCGACTACTACTATGCGGATGATGCGCAGGCCTTGGCGCGTGCCGACAACGATCAGCGTTTCTCCGAGGAGATCCAGGCCGAGGACGCGAGGATCTGCGAGGCAGTGCAGCGCGGCCTGGTCTCGGGTGTGTACACGGCCGGTCGTCTGTGTCCGCGTCGCGAGAGCGGCGTGTGGCACTTCCACGAGCTTTTGCGTGCGGCCTACGCCGCGCACGGCGGTGCGCCATGAGCCGGTCCGGATTGACAGGCAGTCTGTTCGCGATACTTGTCGCCTGCGCGCCAGTGCAGGCACAGACCGTATGGCTGCGCGCCGGACAGATGCTCGATGTCGAGCGTGGCGTGATGCTGCGCGACCAGGCAATCGGTATCCTCGATGGACGCATCACGCAACTGGGCCCTGCCGACACCACGCTGCCGGCCGGGGTCGCTGTGATCGACTGGTCGGAGCACACGGTGTTGCCGGGTCTGATCGACCTGCACACGCATCTGGTCGGCGATATCCAGTCGGCGAACATCGCAGCCCCGCTGATGAGTTCGGCCGCGCGCGATGCGCTGGTGGGAGCTGCCAATGCGCGCGCGACCCTGCATGCCGGGTTCACCACGGTGCGCGACGTGGGCTGCTATCGCGCATTCACCGACGTGGCGCTGCGCGACGCGATCGCCGATGGTCTGGTCGAGGGACCGCGCATGTTCGTGGCCGGCGCTTATCTCACGGTCAGCCAGGGCGGTGGCGAGGTGACCGGCCTGGCGCCGGACGTGCGGGTGCCCGACGAGATGCGCCGCGGCGTGGCCGACAGCGCGCTGCAGGTGCGTCGCCGCGTACGCGAGCTGCTCGCGGGCGGCGCGGATTTCATCAAGGTGATCGCGACCGGTGCGGTGCTGACCAGCGGCACCACGCCATCGGCGCCCGAGTACAGCCAAGCGCAGCTGCGTGCCGCGGTCGAAGAAGCGACTCAGGCCGGCAGCTTCGTCGTCGCCCACGCGCACGGCGTCGAGGGCATCCAGCGCGCCGTGCGCGCCGGCGTGCGGTCGATCGAACACGGCTCCTACATCGACGATGCTTCGATCGCACTGATGCGCAAGCACGGCACCTGGCTGGTCGCGGATGTCTACAACGGCGACTACATCGATGAAGTGGGCACTCGCGACGGCTGGTCGGCGGAGATCCTGCGCAAGAATCGCGAGACCACCCAGACCCAGCGCGATGGTTTCGCGCGCGCGGTGCGTGCCGGCGTGGCGATCGGCTTCGGTACCGATGCAGGTGTGTTTCCGCATGGCGAGAACGCGCGTCAGTTCGCGTACATGGTGCGGCTCGGGATGACGCCGCTGGCGGCGATCCGCGCGGCAACCATCGATGCCGCGCGCTCGCTCGGGCGCGAGCAGGAATTCGGATCGATCGCGATCGGGCGCGCGGCGGACCTGATTGCGGTCAGCGGCGATCCGCTGACCGATATCGAGCGCCTGCGCGACGTGCGCGCGGTGATCAAGCAAGGTCGGGTCGTGGTGGCGCTGCGCGAAACGCCCGTCGAGGCCGCGGCCCCAGCGCCATCCCGATGACATCCGGGGCCGGCACCCAGGCTGTCGCTGCCGACGCTGCCGACGCGGCCGA
>JBBSDI010000389.1:0-2933 GCA_038249585.1 Lysobacterales bacterium
ATAGGCGAATACGCCGAAGAACCCCGAGAAGATCACCGCCAGCATCAGCACCAGGGCCAAGGTATGCAGGTTCCAGCCGAACTGGAACCCCGAGTGCAGCAGCGCGATCAGGATCAGGGCGGTGCCCAGGTACACGTGCGCGGACAGCCAGCCGCGCACTGAGCCGACGCGGTTGGCGTAGGTGCGTTTGCGCACCCCGAACAGCATCAGCCAGATAATCAACAGTGCCCCGATCGTGCCCAGGGTATAGCCCAGCCAGGTGCCGCCATTGGCCGGCCCGATGGGATCGTGCCAGACGTAGGCAAGCAGCGAGCCGCTGAGCACGATCAATGCAACCCACAGCCAGAGTTTGCGCGCGTGGGTGAGGAAGGAGTCATGCATTGTGAAGACGCCGGCGCGTATGGCTTGCGACTGCGAATGGCGAATGGCGAATGGCGAATAGGAAAGCCGGTAGCGGCGATTTCGCAACGGGCAGCATCGAAGCGCCCATTCGCCATTCGCCATTCGCCATTCGCCGCTTCATCGCTTCAGCGTCGCGATTGCGCATAGGCCGGAAATTCCTCCGGCGAAATCCGGATCGCAGCACCGGTGGGGCAGGCGCGCACGCAGGCCGGGCCACCGGACAGGTCCTTGCACATGTCGCACTTGACGGCTTTCTTTTCGATCGGGCCTTCCTTTTTCTGTTCCGGATCGTAGGGCGCCTCGCCCGGTCCGCTGCCCGCGCCGAACAGCAGCCACGACAGCAGGCCGGGTTTTTTCGGCGGCTTGGAGGCCATGTGGATCACGCCGTAGGGGCAGTTGCGCTCGCAGTTGCCACAGCCGATGCAGTTGTCGGCGATGAATACCTCGCCGTTGGGCGCGCGGTGGATCGCATCCGGCGGGCAGTCCTTCATGCAGTGCGGGTGTTCGCAATGACGGCATGAGGTCGGCACGTGCACCTGGGCGAAGGTAGGGCCGGCCTCGCGGTCCAGTCGCGAGGTGCCGCCGTGGGTCTCGGCGCAGGCCTTCTCGCAGTTGTCGCAGCGTACGCACAGCGACTCGTCGATCAGCAGGATGTCGGTGGCCTCACCCGCGCCCTGCGCGATCAGGAAAGAGATGATGTCGCCACCGCTGGGCATCGCCTGCATCTGCAGGTTGGCCGTGGTGCGCTGGCGATACTCCGACTGCAGGCGCAGCTTGAGGATCGGGTTGCGCGCGATGAGCTTCTTGAACGCCTCGCCATCGAGGCGCACGGTTTCGGTGGCGATCGCTGCTCGCGCGGTAGCCGAGCGCTTGCTCTCGCCCATCAGGGCCATCTCACCGACATAGTTGCCGGCCGGCACGTAGGACAGCACCACTTCCTTGCCGCCGATATTGCGCGAGATGGTCAGTGAGCCGACCCGCACCAGATGCAGCGCGTCGCCGGTCTCGCCCTCGTTGAACACGGTGTCGCCGGCCTTGAAGCGTTCGATGCGCGCGGTGTCGACCACGTCGGCGATCTGCTCGATCGTCGATTCGGGCGAGAACCGCGACAGGATGGCGCGCCCGATGAACACCTTGTCGATCTCGCGCTTGACCGCCTCCACCGAGGCGATCAGCTTGTTCATCGAACGGCGCGGGGTCTCGACCATCACGCACTGGTTGCCGGCGATCACGGTCGCCGAACGGCGACGGCCCGAGATCAGGCTCATCTCGCCGAAGAACTCGCCCTTGCGCAGGGTGATCTTGCGCTGCGCATCGATCTGGATGTGCACCTCGCCATCGACGATCGAATAGAACGAGTTGGTGTAGTCGTTGCGCTGGAAGATCGCCTCGCCCGATTTGGGCGTGCGGATTTCCGAGTCGATCATGAACTCGCGCAGCTGCAGCGGCGTGATGTGCGACAGCAGGCGCACGTTTTTCTGCACCTTGTCGAGCGCTGCGGTAACCGTGGTGAAGCCCGGCATCGTCTTGAACTTGTCGCGCAGCAGCGGCTCGTCGGCGGGCTCGACCTTGCGGCCCTCGATGTACTCGACGACCTCATAGCCCTGGTTCATCGCCTGCTTGATCAGCGGATAGCCGCCGAGCGCGCCGACGATGTACATGCCCTTGACGTTGGACTCGTACTGCGGGCTGATCGCCGGCACCGCGGCCGGGTCCTTGTTCGGGAACACGATGCCACAGGCTTCGACGAAGCTGCGCGGTGCGGTGGCGCCCAGACGCGCGATGACGCGGTCGCACAGGATCTGCGCCTTGCCCTTGTCGGTCGACAGCAGCATGCGCATGCGCTTGCGCGAGCCGTCCGGCAGCTTGTCGACCTTTTCCGGGGCCGCGTTGTAGTAGCACTCGATGCTGCCCTCCTCGATCGCCTTGAGGATGGCCTGCTCGTTGCCTTTCTTGGCCCGCGAGAACTCGTCCTTGCGGTTGATGATGATGACGTTGTTCTGCTTGGCCAGCGCGATCGCGTTCTCGATCGCGGCGTCGCCGGCGCCGACCACCACGATGGTCTCGCCGGAGTACTCGCCCGGGTCGTCGAGCTGGTACTGCACCTGCGGCAGGTCTTCGCCGGGCACGCCGAGCTTGCGCAGGTTGCCCTGCAGCCCGATGCCCAGCACCACGTAGTCGGCCTCGAACTTCGCGCCATTGCTGCACGCGATGGTGAACGGACCATCCTCGGTCTTGTGGATCTTCGCGACCTCGTGGCCGCAGCGGATGTTGACCTTGAGGTTGGCCACACCGTCATCCCAGCCCTTCAGGATCGCCTCGCGAGAGCCGGCCTTGAACGGCAGCGGCGAGCGCAGCGGCAGGATGCCGGGCTCATCCATTACGTGCTTGCCTTTCTGGTAGCGGTAGATCGTGTTGGAAAGGTGCGGTGCGGCCTCCAGCAGCACGTGCGACACGCCCTGTTCGGCGGCCCGTGCAGCCGCACTCTTGCCGCCCGGCCCGGAGCCGACAATTGCGATCTTGAACCGCTC
>JBBSDI010000390.1:0-2922 GCA_038249585.1 Lysobacterales bacterium
GACCTCGGCGCCGGAGATCGATGCGTTTTCCTTGTACAGGATGCCGATCGCGCCGGCCGTGAGCAGGAACTCGACGATGCCGTCCGGGTTGGCGCCCGGTACGAAACGATCGTAGTAGTGCAGCACGGCGGGAACGATGCCAGCCGCACCATTGGTCGGCGCGGTCACCACGCGACCGCCAGCTGCGTTCTCCTCGTTGACCGCGAGCGCGTAGAGGTTGACCCAATCCAGAATCGTCAACGGATCCTTCAGCGCCGCTTCCGGGCGGCTGGACAGTTCGGCGACCATGCCCGGCGCACGGCGCTGCACCTTCAATCCGCCGGGCAGCACGCCGGATGCGCGCATGCCGCGCGCGACGCAGTCGCTCATCGCCTTCCAGATCACCAGCAGCCCGGCGCGGGTCTCGGCGGCGGTGCGCCAGACTTTTTCGTTTTCCAGCATCACGCCGGCGATGGTCTTGCCGGAATCTGCACAGTGGCGCAGCAGTTCGTCGCCGCTGTTGAAGGCATATGGCAGCGGCGTGGTGTCGGCCACGATGCGATCCTCGGCTGCCTCGTCCTGGTTGACTACAAAACCGCCGCCGACGGAGTAGTAGTCGCGGGTCGCCAGCACCTGGTCGCCAGCCGCGTAGGCGGTAAAGCGCATCCCGTTGGAATGGTGCGGCAGCTTCTGCCGCTTGTTGAACGCAAGGTCGTACTTCTCATCAAACGCGACGCTGTGGCGCCCCAGCAGGTTCAGGCGCTTGTCGGCGCGGATACGCTCCAGCCGCGGCGCTATCGCATCGACGTCGACGCTATCGGGTTGCGCGCCCTCCAGCCCCATGATCACGGCCTTGTCGGTACCGTGGCCGCGGCCGGTGTGCGCGAGCGATCCGAACAGCTCGCAGCGCACCCGCACGCACTGCTCCATGGTGCCGCGCTCGGCGAGCCAGCGCTCCACAAAGCGGCAGGCGGCCCGCATCGGGCCTACCGTATGCGAGCTCGAGGGCCCGATGCCGATCTTGAACAGGTCGAACACACTGATGCTCATGCGCTGCAGGCTCGTATTGGACAGGGGTGCTGCGGATATACGACCGCCGTATCGAGGCGTAGCAGTCTAGTCGGTTCGCCCCCGCGACTGCGCTAGCATCGGACCTCGCCAGTCACCGCAGCCGCCACGATGTCCCGCTGGATCCTGTATCGCCGCGATCAATGCAGCCTGTGCGATCGCGCCGAGGAAGCGCTGCACGCAGCCGGCCATGACGATGTCGAGCGGGTGGTGATCGGCTGGAGCGGCGAGTTGGCCGAGACCTATGGCGCACGCATACCGGTGCTGCGCGATCGCGACGCTGGCCGCGAGCTCGACTGGCCCTTCGATGCGTGGAGCGTGCGGCGCTTTACCAGTAGCGATTGATCACGGCTTGCGCTGCAGTTTGAGATCGACGCTGATCTTGACCGCGCGCGGGATCAGATCGGTGTCCGCCCAATCGCCGGTGCCGACATCGAAGGCGATCCGGTCGACGCTGGCAGTGGCTTTCAGGGTTGCAGTCTCGCCACCGGCGGCGAACTGCAGGTTGAATGGCAGCGTTGCGGTCTTGTCGCGGATTCTCAGCTGCGCGGTGCAGTCGATGGCGCCCGGGGCAGTACCCGCCTTGCAGCCGGTGGTCGTGAACGTCGCACTCGGAAACTTGCCGGTCCAGAAGAAATCCGGCGTGGCCAGGGTGTCATCGCGCTCTTCGTTCTGCGAATCGACGCTGCCCAGATCGATGTCGACCTCGATGCTGGTCGCCTCTGGCCGCGCCACGTCGAGGGCGATCGTCGGGCTGAACTTGCCGAAGCTGCCGCTGAAGGTCTCGCCGTCGTAGCTGCTCTCGAAAGCAAGCGTGCTGCCTGCGGGCACCAGGGTCCAGTCGGCGGCCGACACCGTGGCGCTGCCGAGCAGTGCAATCAGAATCAGATGCTGCTTCATGAGACGGTCTTCCGGTCAGGTGATGGTGGCGACTTGGCGAGGCTGGGGTTGCGGGCGAAGGGCAGCATGGCGCGCAGCACGCCGTCGCGATCGATCAAATGGTGCTTGAGTGCGGCCGCCACGTGCACGGCGATCAATCCGATCAGCAGCCAGGCGGTGAACTCGTGGATATCGCCCGCCAGTTCCTTCAGGCCGCGATCGGCGCCGGACAGCGGGGGCACGCGGAACAGCTCGAACCATTTCAACGGAAAGTTCGCTGCCGAGTTGTACAGCCAGCCCGACAGCGGCATGACCAGCAGGCTCAGGTAGAGCAGCCCGTGCGAGATCGCCGATGCGCGGCGCTGCCAGGTCGGCATCGGCGGCGGCGTGGGCCGCGCGCGCTCGCTGATGCGCCACACGATGCGCAGCGCCATCAGCGCCAGCACGGTCAGTCCCATCGACTTGTGCAGCTTGTAGATGGTGATCTTGTCGGGGCTGTTGGGCAGCTCCTGCATCCACAAGCCCACGCTCAGCATCCCCACCACGGCCAGTGCGACCAGCCAGTGCAGGCTCTTGGTGATGCTGCCCCAGGCGGCGGAACTACTCTTCCATGTCATCGCGGTTGCTCCTGCTCACTCGCGGATGCCCTCGATTTCCAGCACGATCTCGATCTCGTCGCCGACTGCTGCCAGCATGCGGCGCATGCCGAAGTCGCTGCGCTTTAACGTGGTGCGGGCGGAGAAGCCCGCAGTGTGCTTGAGATTGAAGGTGTTGCGACCAACGCGGTTGCGTACCACCTCCAGCACCACCGGGCGGCTCACGCCCAGCAACGTCAGGTTACCGTGCACGCGTGCAGTGTTCTCGCCAGTCGCCTCGACCCGCTCGCTGACGAAGCGCATGGTCGGATGCTCGGCGGCGTTGAAGAAGTCCGCCGACAGCATTTTGCGCTGCCACGGCGCATCGCCAAGCCACAGCGAATCCACCGCGATCTGCGCC
>JBBSDI010000391.1:0-2920 GCA_038249585.1 Lysobacterales bacterium
AAACGGGACTGGCATCGTTCTGTTGTTCACCTTGTGTTCGTACCGCCGCTGAGCAGAAAGGTGTTCGCAGCAAGCATGTGCGCGTTACGCTCGTCGTCCAAAGCCAGGTCCACGCACATGACGACCGCCGCACCGACCATTCCTCTGCCCGCCCTTGAGCCGCTCGACGATGCGCAGCGCCTTGAACGTGCTGTCGAGTTTGCCGATCGCATGGCGCGCCGACGTACGGTCCGCGACTTCGCCAACAGCGCGGTGCCCAGCGCGGTAATCCATGAATGTTTGCGCGCGGCTGCCAGCGCACCGAGCGGCGCCAACCAGCAACCGTGGCGATTCGTGGCGGTTGCCGACGCCGCGATCAAGCGGCGCATTCGCGAGGCGGCCGAAGCGGAGGAGCGGGAGTTCTACCAGCGCCGCGCTCCGCAGCAGTGGCTCGACGCTCTGGCGCCCATCGGCACCGATGCCAACAAACCTTTCCTGGAAACCGCGCCGTGGCTGATCGCCGTTTTCTACGAACGATTCGGTGTCGACGCGCAGGGCGCCAAGGTCAAACGCTACTATCCGCACGAGTCGGTCGGCATCGCCTGTGGGCTGCTGATTGCCGCGCTGCATAACGCGGGCCTGGCCACCCTCACGCACACACCGAGTCCGATGGCCTTCCTCAACGACATCCTCGACCGGCCGAAAAACGAGATGCCCTATCTGCTGCTCGTCGTCGGCCACCCGAGCGCGGCTTGCCGCGTGCCGGACATCCAGCGTCTGCCGCTGGAACAGGTCGCCACATTTGTTGGAGTGCCGAAAGGATAGGCGGGGGCGCATGGATGGTGTGCGCAATTCGCGGGCCGGGGTGCGAGGACAGGCATGTAGCTCAGCGAATCGGTTGCTGAGTCCTGAAGTCCTGGTTGTTGCCGCCTGCCGAATAGATGCCTGTCCCCGAGCTGCAATATCGAAACACCCGCATTGCAATTTCCTGATGATGTGGTGGTTTTGGAATCGCGATTCTCAACAGCGAACATGTCATCTGGCGAATCGCTGCCGCCATTCCTGACGAAATTGATTTCGTGACCCGCCGATGGTCGACCTGAACCGTGGGCTTGGCGGTTGGTCGCGAGGCGTCCATACATGTCCCTGCTGCGCCGCGTGCGGTCGTGAATAGTGTGTAGACTTGGGCCTTGCATATGCACTCGGGCCGTAGCCCGGTGCATACATCACGTCGTGTTCGTCGCAGGCACCGTAAACATGCGCTCACTGAATATTCCGGCCGGTTTGGTCCTGTGCGCCGTCAGCAGCCTCGCGCTCGCCGTTCCCGTAAGCTTTCCCGGCACCAATACCGGGGCGATTCCGGACAACGACCCGAACGGTCGAGTGGTGTCGTTCGCGGTCAGTGGCGTGATCGGGCCCGTTGCGTCGGTGGAGCTTACGGCCGATCTGACCCACACCTGGGCCGGCGACGTGACCGCGACCCTGGTGGCGCCCAGCGGCGTGGCGCGTCTGGTCGTGTTCGGCCGGCTCGGCACCGGACGCAACAGCGCCGGCGGGGACAGTTCGAATCTGGGCGGCACCTATGTTTTCAGCGACCTCGGCCGCCCGGACCTGCTGCCCGCGCTGCTGGCGCTCGACAGCAACACCACTTTGCCTGCCGGAAATTTTCGCAGCACTTCGCCTGGCGCGCCGGGGCGCTCCAATGCCGGCGGCTGCCCGACCTCGCTACGCGGCGTGTTCGCGGGGCTCACCGCGGGTGAAGCCAACGGCACCTGGACCCTGGTGGTGACTGATTCGTTCGCCGGCGACTTGGGCTCGATCGGCACG
Organism: Lysobacterales bacterium; assembly: GCA_038249585.1. GTDB lineage: Bacteria > Pseudomonadota > Gammaproteobacteria > Xanthomonadales > Ahniellaceae > UBA4656. The sequence goes on from JBBSDI010000391.1 coordinate 1,807, forward strand.
ACCACGCTGAGCCTCGACGCACTCGGCCCCAGCATCTTTGCAAACGGCTTCGAAACCGCGCCGGCGCCCGCTCCGGAAATGCTTGCGCCGCAGGGCGTCTCGGCGCCAGCGCACTGCATCAACAAGGTGCAGGCCGACTTCACCGGCGACGGGCTGAGCGACTTCGTGCTGGCGCGCGCCAACGGCAGCAACTTCGACTGGTTCATCCGCGAGAACCTCGGCAACGGGACGGCCGCGGCGAGCGTCACCACGTTCAGCCTCGGCAATCCGACCACCGACTTCACCGACAGCCTCGACCTCGACGGCGACCGCATCGCGGATCCGACGGTCTGGAGCCCGGGTGCCGGCGAGACCGGCCGATTCCAGGTGCGGCTGTCTTCGCGCAATGGCGCGGTCCGTGCGGTCACGTTCGGCCAGACCGGTGACGATCCGACGCAGAGCGGCGACTACGACGGCGATGGCATCGACGACCTCGGCGTCTACAGAGGCCCATTCGGTTCCCCAGTGGGGCCACTCCAGGTCCGTTTCCTGCGCTCGTCGAATGGGGCACTCGGCGTAGTGGGCACCGGCACCGGCGTGAATGGCGATCAGTTCCCGATCAGCGGCTTCGACTACAGCGGTGATGGCCTTGCGGATGTGGTGATCCAGCAGGCCGACACCACCACGCCGGCGAATGCACGCTTCCGCATGTTCAGCGGCCTCTCCGGCGTGCAGTTCTCCACCTTCGTGCTTGGTCTGGCCTCGGACGTCCTGATCCCGGGCAGCCACGTCGGGTCGGCTTGGGCGGACGTGACGACCAGCCGCAACGTTCTCGGCAACCGCGAATGGCGCACGCGCGATTCGCAGACCGCGGTGGAGGCACCCGCGGTCACCTTCAGCACCACCGCTGATACCCGCATTGGCGGCGACTACGACGGCGACGGCCTGAGCGACTATGCATTCTGGCGCGCCAGCGCGACGCCGGGCGCGAGCGCGTTCCAGGTTCGCACCAGTAGCAACATTGCAACGATCTGGACGGTGAATTTCGGGCAGCAAAACGATTTCCCGGTGGCCAACTCGCGCGTCCATTGACCTGCGCGGCGAAGCCGGCAGTCGAGATCTGAGCGCACCGTTT
>JBBSDI010000392.1:0-2872 GCA_038249585.1 Lysobacterales bacterium
ACGATTTACTGACTCGCCACGACAGTCCTTTCGCGCTGTGGGAGCTGCCATGGCAGCGACGGCGGCAACTGTCCGTGTCGAAGCGCACGATTTACTGACTCGCCACGACAGTCGTTCCGCTTTGTGGGAGCTGCCAGGGCAGCGACGGCAGCAACTGTCCGTTTCGAAGTGCACGATTTACTGACTCGCCACGGCAGTCGTTCCGCTTTGTGGAAGCTGCCATGGCAGCGACGGCGGCAACTGGTCGTTGCCGGCAGACCACACTCGGCGAGATGCGCCGGAATGCAAAGCCGCCAGCATTTTAGAACCTGCCGCTTCCGCGCTACAGCGGCTGCGGATTCGGAAACCTGATCGTGGCGCTGGTGCCAACACCGAGCTGGCTGCTCAGCTCGAACGGCCAGCCGAAGCGATCCGAAAGGCGCTGTACGATGGTCAGGCCCACGCCATGGCCGCCACGCACCGAACTTTGCGCGCCGCGGAAGAACGGCTGCTGGCCTACTTTCGCCAGATCCTCCGCGCTCATGCCGACACCGGTATCTTCGACCCGCAGGAAATCGCGACCGACGGTGACCGTCACCGATCCCTGTTCGGTATACAGGCAGGCATTGCGCAACAGGTTCGACAGCATCACCGCGAGCACCTTGGGCGGCGCGTGCAGGGCGAAATCGTGCTCGCGCTGCCGGCGCACCTCGACCGGTTTGCCATGCACCAGGTCCTGCGCCTTGTCGACTTCGTCGTCGACGATCTCGCCGACCACGAAGTCCTCTTCCGGCAGTCCAACGTCCGCCTCGCGTGCAAGGATCAGGAACGCCTCGATCAATGCCTCCATGTCGCGGATCGAGCGCTTGATGCGGGTGGCCGAGCGCTTGCCGAATTCCGACAGGCCTTCTTCTTCGAGCAGCACATCGGCCGCGACCTTGATCACGGTGATCGGGCTGCGCAGTTCGTGGCTGGCATCGCGGGTGAAGTTGCGCTCGCGCTCCACGAAGTCCTCCAGCCGCGAGGCGAAACCGTGGATGGCGCTGGCCAGCACCTGCACGTCGCCATCGGCATCGACCGGCAGGCTGGCAGGCTCCAGTGCCGCGAGATCGGGTCGTTTGGGATCGAAGTTGCGCACTTGCGCTGCGAGCCAGATCACCGGCGAGACCGCGCGCCGCGATACCCGGTAGGTCAGCCACGTGGTGATGTAGATGACTGCCAGCACCATGGTCAGCGGCACGAAGCCGAACCACAGCGCGAGGCGATCGACCTGCTCCTGCTCGAAGACCAGGAACAGCCGCCCCTGCAGGTCGGGATGCAGCTCGCGGTCGGGCTCGGCGACATACACCAGCGCGTCGCTCCCGCGCAGGTTGACCGAGTGATAGGAGCCGGCCGCGAAGCCATGCAGCGCTTCCGGAACGGTGGCCCCGGTGCCCGGCAGCAGCAGGTAGCCGTGCATGTTGTAGGTATCGGGCACCTTGGCCGACGGATCGCGGTCGAGGCGCTCCCAGAAATGCGAGGCTTCCTGCATCAGCGCGTTCTGGATCAGCACGTCGCGCAGCACCACCCACGCGCCATACACCGACAGCAGCGTGGCCACGCTGATCGCCGACAGCTGCAGGACGAACGCGACCCACAGCTTGCCGCGCAAGCTGCCGTCGGCCGCGGCGCGCAGCCCGCGCAGGCTCAGGGGATTCAGAGATGCGGCCATGGGGATTCCGGGTCTCCGCCGCGACGGCGGTTGGCGCCGCCACCGATGGGCGGCGGCGCCATGCGCATCAGGCGCTGCGTGCGGTGCCAGGCACGTCCTGGTCGAGATCGGCGAGACGGTAGCCAGCACTATGGATCGTGTGCAGCAACGCCTTTTCGAACGGCTTGTCGATCACCTTGCGCAGGTTGTACAGATGACTGCGCAGGGTGTCGGAATCCGGCAGCAGATCGCCCCACACCTCCCGCTCGATATCGCGCCGGCTGACCACGCGCGGCGACTCGCGCATCAGGATGGTCAAAAGCTTCAGGCCGATCGGCGAGATGTTCAGATCCTTGCCACCGCGCTGCAGGCGCAGGGTTGCAGTGTCGAGCACCAGCTCGCCGACGCGCAGCACTTCGGCACTGACCTGGCGGCGATCGCGGCGGATCAGCGCGCGCACGCGGGCCTCCAGTTCGCGGATCTCGAACGGCTTGACCAGATAGTCGTCCGCACCCGCATCAAGGCCGATGAGCTTGTCTTCCAGCGTGTCGCGCGCGGTGAGCATCAACACCGGGGTCGAACGCTTGGCGTCCTGGCGCAGCTTGCGGCACAGGTCGAGCCCATCCATGCCCGGCAGCATCAGGTCGAGCACGATCACGTCGTAGCTGTTCTGGGTGGCAAGGCGCAGGCCGGTCACGCCATCCGAGGCGTAGTCGAGGCTGTAGCCGCGACGTTCGAGGAATTCGCCGACCATCTCGGCGATGCCGCGGTTGTCTTCGATCAGGAGGATCAGGCCGACGCTTTCTTCACGGGACTTCATGGGGAGTTCCTTGCGCTGAGGCCGCAGTGCGACCGGACAGGGTGATTCACATATGTGAAGATTAAACTCCGAGTCGGGTAACCACAATGTGAAGAGCTCGGCGATGACCGGGTCTACGAGCGCCGCCTTGTTCGCCGCACCCACCAGTCGCTATCGTGCGCGAATGATTACGCAACTCCCGGTTGCTCGATGAACTACGCGGAAAAACGCCGCCACCCGCGCAAGGACGTGTACATCGCGGCCCTGCTGGCGCTCGGCGAAAACGGCTATCTGTCCGAGGTCTGGGACCTTTCGCAAGGTGGCGCGCGTCTTGGCCGCCCCAAGGGCTGGACCTCCGATCCCTCGGTGCGCCCGATCAAGGTGTATTTCATCCTCGATCAAGA
>JBBSDI010000393.1:0-2855 GCA_038249585.1 Lysobacterales bacterium
CTGCTGGTCCCACTCGGTCGCGCGCTCGAGGCGTTCATCGACCGCGCGCTGGCGCTCGATCCCGATGCCCGTGCCCGGCTGGCGCCACTGGAAGGGCGCAGCATCGAGCTGACCTGGACGCCGGCAGACATCGGATTGCGCCTCCAAGTGCGCGATGGGCGCCTCGCTGTAGGCCCGCGCGCCGAGCAGGCCGATCTGTCGATGAGCGGTACGCTGGCCGGATTTGCGCGCCTGTTGTTGCCCGCCATTGCGGGTGCGATGCCGGCCGGGCGCGTGCAGATGGCGGGCGATGCCGATCTGGCGCGCCAGCTCGCGCAGCTGGCCGAGCGCTTCAAGCCGGATCTCGACGCCGCTTTCGGCCGCGTGCTCGGTGCCAGCAATGGGGCGATCGCGGCCACCACCTTGCGTGATGCGCTGCGCTGGGCGCAGCGCAGCGCGGGCACGCTCGCTACGGATGCCGTCGACTATGTGACCGAGGAATCGCGCGACACCCCGGCACGCGACGAGCTCGATGCCTTCCACGCCGACGTCGATCGCCTGCGCGACGATGCCGAACGGCTGGCCGCGCGGATCGCGCGGCTGACGGCCGCCCTGGAGCGCGGCCGATGATGTCCAGCCTACGCAGTTTCGTGCGCCTGTTCCACATCGCGCGCGTGCTGCTGCGCTATCGACTCGACGACCTGCTCGACGCCACGCGCCTGTTCCGCTGGATGCGCCCCGTGCGCACCCTGATCGCACCCACGCCCGCATCGATCATCGCACTCTCGCGCGGTGCCCGCCTGCGTCTGGCGCTGGAGGAACTCGGCCCGATCTTCGTCAAGTTCGGGCAGATCCTGTCGACCCGCCGCGATCTGTTGCCAGCCGACATCGCCGACGAGCTGGCCCAGCTGCAGGATCGGGTCAAGCCCTTTCCCGGCGAGCAGGCGCGCGCGGCCATCGAGGCCGCCCTCGGCAAACCGGTCGATGCGCTGTTCGCGCGCTTCGAGATCGAGCCGCTGGCCTCGGCCTCCATCGCGCAGGTGCATCCGGCACAGCTGCACGATGGCACCGAGGTGGTGATCAAGGTGCTCCGGCCCGGCATCGAGCGCCGCATCACCACCGACCTGAGCCTGCTGCGCACGCTCGGCGCGTTCGCGCAGCGCTACGCGCCGAATGCGCGCCACATCCGACCGCTGGATGTGGTCAGCGAGATCGAGCGCACCCTGACCGACGAGACCGACCTCATGCGCGAGGGCGCCAACGCCAGCGTGTTCCGGCGTCTGTGGGAAGGCTCGGATGACCTGAAGGTGCCGCAGGTCTACTGGAGCCACAGCACGCAGGGCGTGTTGACCCTCGAGCGCGTGTACGGCATCCCGTCCGACGACGTGGCACGCCTGGATGCGGCAGGACTCGATCGTCGCAAGCTGGCCGCCAAGGGCATCCAGCTGTTCTACCTGCAGGTGTTCCGCGACAACTTCTTCCACGCCGATGCGCATGCCGGCAACATCTGGGTGGACCCGACGCGGCTGGACGAGCCGCGCTTCATCGCGCTGGATTTCGGCATCGTCGGTTCCCTGCCCGAGGTCGACCAGTGGTACCTGGCCGCGAACTTCGAGGCGATGTTCAAGCGCGACTACCGGCGCATCGCGCAGCTGCACATCGAGGCCGGCTGGATGCCCGAGCACATCCGTATCGACGATCTGGAGTCGGCCGTGCGCTCGGTGTGCGAGCCGTATTTCACTCGCCCGCTGGCCGAGATCTCGCTCGGCGAGGTGCTGGTCAAACTGTTCTCGGTCGCGCGCCGTTACGAGCTGACCATCCAGCCGCAGCTGATCCTGCTGCAAAAAACCCTGCTCAACATCGAAGGCGTCGGCCGCCTGCTCGATCCGAAGCTGGATATCTGGGCGGTCGCGCATCCGGTGCTCGAGGGCATCCTGCGTGAGAAGTATTCGGTCAAGACCCTCGGCGAGGACCTGCGCAAGCAACTGCCGGAGATCCTGCGCGCGGCACCCGAGATGCCGCGCCTGCTGCATTCGTGGCTCAAGCAGTCGGTCAACGGCCAGCACACGCTCAACATGCGTTCGCCCGACCTGCACGTGCTGGCCGAAACCCAACGCCGCGCGCAGGTCGCGACCGTACAAGCCGTGTTCGGCGCCGGCACCCTGATCGCGGCCAGCGTGCTGTGGGCGATGGGTGCACCGGGGCCGAGGTGGTTCGGCATCCCGGTGATCGCGATCTGCACGGCGATCGTCAGCGCGGGCAGCTTCGTGCTGGCGTTCCGGCCGGCGTCGATCAAGTAGCCAGCAGCGACAGCGCCCGCATCAAGCCGCAAAACCATGCCGACGGTTCTCGACGCAGTTCCCGTCTACTTCGACCCGCGCATGGTCGCCGACGCGCACAGTTTTTCGCCGAGTGCGGCCAAGCCCGCCCAGGCCGTCGCTGCGTGGCGCGAGCGCGGATTCCCGATCGCGCTTCGCAGTCCGCGCGCGGCCAGCATCCAAGCGCTGTGCGCGGTACACCACCCGACCTACGTGCACGGCGTGCTCGACGGCCGGATCAAAAACGGCTTCGACAATACGCTGCCCGCCGTGGCCGCATCGCTGCCGTGGACCAATGGCGCAATGGTCGATGCCGCAAACGCGGCGATCGCCAACGGCCTCGGTGCGGTGGCGCCGGTATCGGGCTTCCATCATGCGCGTCACGCCAGCGCCGGCGGATTCTGCACCTTCAATGGACTGCTGGTGGCCGCCGCCGAGGTGCGTCGCAAGCTGCCGCAGGCGCGGGTCGGAATCCTCGACTTCGATACGCATTACGGCGATGGCACCGCGCAGATCATCAAGCATCTGCGGCTGGACTGGATCGTGCATTACACCGCC
>JBBSDI010000394.1:0-2848 GCA_038249585.1 Lysobacterales bacterium
ACCGATGGCAAGCCGAGGGCAGCGATGGATCCGATCAGCAGGGGAAAACACGACAGGCGAGGGTGCAACATGGCGTTACTCGATGGGGTGGTCGATACTGAATACGTCAAAACGTGCGGTTTCCCGCAATCGCGTTGCCGGGGGCACCGGCCGGAAGGACGCAGGTCCGCTACCATGCGGCCCGCACCCTCGGCCGAGCACGTGGAGGTCGCCATGCGCATGTTGTGGATCCTGCTGTTCGGACTTGCGACCGTTGCCGATCTGCGGGCTGCCGAGCCGTTCCATGCGCCGGCGGTGCCCTCAGGCAGCGTGGAAGTGCGGTTGCTGCCCACCGAAGCGGTGGTCGCTGGCACTCCGGTACTGGTGACCTTCGGCGTGCCGTTTCCGCGCGGATCGCTCAGCGCCGCGCAGCTCGATCGCGTGCGGGTGATGCGTGAAGGCGTCGAGATTCCTGCGTATGTCGGCCTGCTCACACCGTGGCGGCACCGCACGGATGCCGCCATCGACGCTGCCTCGGTGCGGGTCGCACGGGTGCAGCTGCGCTACACGTTCACCCAGCTGGATGCGACCGGCGAGACCATCACGGTCAGCTGGGGTGGTGCCGCGCGCACGCGCAATGTCGAGAATCTGGTCGATCCACGCAGCGCGTGGCATCGCGTGCTCAGCGGCAGTTTTGTCGCCGCCGACAACGTGTTCGAGCCCGACGTGTATGCGGTACTGCCGGCCTCGTGGATGGTGCGCGGCGCGCTGAAATCCTCGCGCAGCACGCCGTTGGACCCGAGCAACACTGAAGCGCGCGACAGCCCCGCAAGCAACGATGGCATCGCCCAGTGGCCGGCATTCCAAGAGGCCGAGCGCGCGCTGAAGAACAACTTCTACGCGGTGATCAATCGCGACGACCCGGCGGTGACGGCGGCCAACCAGTGTCCGTACAAGACTCAGCGCGAGCCATGGCTGTACGACCGTGCAGCGACCATGTACGGACTGTACTTCCGCTCCGGCTTCCCGCTGGCGCTGCGCGAGGCGGTGCAGGCCGCGCAGTTCTACGCGGACCGCATCGATGCGCAGGGTTTCTTCGCGCTCGCCCCTGGTGATTCCAAATACGCCTACAACGAGTCGCTGGCGTACACCTACTGGCTGACCGGCGACGATCGCATGCCGGCGCTGATCGATCGCGTGGTGCAGGCCCACGCCGGTTTTCCGCACGTGTGGAGCGCGGATCGCAACTTCTGGACCGAACGCCACGCCGCATTCAAGCTGCTGGCACAGGTAATCGCCTACGAGGTGGCCGGCGGCGAGCAGCGCGGCGCGGCGCTGGATCAACTGCTGGCCGATCTGCGGCGCCACCAGGATGGCGCCGACGGCGCGATTCCCGCCGCGCGCATCGACGGCGGGCTGTATCACAGCGGCGGCCAGCACGATGGCGACTGGGCGCAGTCGCGGCTGGGAGGCTCATCGTGGATGAGCGCCTTGCTCGGCGACGCCGCGGTGCGCGCCTACGCCAGCGCCGAAGACGCCGCAACCGCGCGCTTCGTGACCCGCCTGGGCCGCTTCATGCAGGCCAGCATCGTGGTCACCGAGGCGCACAGCTACGACACCTTCGACGGCCCGCTGTCGCTGCCCCGCTATGCCATGCTGATCGACGGCAGCGACGGCCAGCGCAATCCCGAGGACGTCGAGCACTCGCTCGATATCGCCGCGCAACTGGCCTGGGCCTTTTACTTCTCCGTACGCAGCGCAAGCCCCGACGCTGCGCTGCGCAGCAGTGCGCATGCGCTTTATCGTGGCTACGACGTCGGCGTCAATCACTGGATACGGCCTGGCGGTCCAGGCGCGGGCCTCGCGGCCTATCGGGTCTCGCCGTGGCGCAAATGGGGCTGGGAGCATCGCATCTCCGATGGCCTTGCGTTCGCACTCGGCAGCACCGCACCGGCGCCACCTGCCGCGTCGCTCAGCGGGCTGTACTTCGATCGTGCGCAGTCCGGACATGGCTGGGTATTGCACGTGGTCGGCGATGGTGCCTCGATGCGCCTGGCAGCGGCCTGGTACACCTACCTGGATGGTGCACAGCGCTGGCTTGCCGGCAGCGGTCCGATCGTCGGCAACCAGGCACAGGTCGCGCTGCGGATCGGACGTGGCGCGGACTTTCCGCCGCGCTTCGATCCGGCCAGCGCAGTTACCGAGTCGTGGGGCGAGGCGACCATTACGATCGATGACGTCGACCATGCCCAGGTCGCATGGCGCACCAGTTATCCGGGTTTCGCCAGCGGGGCGATGGCGCTCGAACGGCTGACCCTGCCGGCTAGCGGCAACGATTCGCCGCTCGGCCGGATCGCCGCCTGCCACAGCGGTGCCTGGTACGACCCGGCACAGAACGGCCACGGTCTGCAGGTCGAGATCATCGACCGCGATTCGCAGCGCTGGATGACTGCGGTCTGGTACGTCTATCTCGACGGCCAGCAGCGCTGGCTGATCGGCAGCGGACCGGTGCAAGGCAACAGCGCGCAGCTGCAGATGCAGTCGACCCGCGGCGGCCGCTTTCCGCCTGCGTTCGATCCGGCCGGTGTGGTGCGCGAGCCGTGGGGCAGCATCCGCTTCACCGGCGACGGCGGCGATCGCGCCAGTCTGCAGTGGAACAGCGTGCAGCCCGGCTACGCCAGCGGCAGCCTGCAGTTGACCCGGCTCTACGCATTGGCAGGGCGCAACTGCACTTGAAGCCCTGCCGCAGCGCGCCATCGCCCGATTGCGGCGTGCCGCTATCATGCGGGTCGGACAAACCCGCACCGTACCGAGGACTGCACCATGGCCGAGCCCGTCATCACCGCCCCCGCCGGCGGCGCCAAGATCA
>JBBSDI010000395.1:0-2840 GCA_038249585.1 Lysobacterales bacterium
ATCGGAAACAGCACCTTCGCGGTGATGCCCGGCTGCAATCCCATCGCGTGTTCTCCCAGCTGCACGCGCACGCCAACGCTGTGCGTGACCGGATCGGCCGCCGGGAACACCGTCACCTGCGCTGCATCGAGCGTGCGTCCATCGGCGAACTGCACCTGCGCGCTGTTGGCGCTGCGGATTGCCGCGGCTTCCGACTGCGGCACCTGCACTTCGATACGCCACGCATCCGGGTTGTATATCGACAACAGCGCCTGGCCCGGATGCAGGCTCTCGCCGGGTTCGACATGGCGGGCACTGACAATGCCGGCGAATGGCGCGCGGACCGTGGTGTAGTCGGCCAGCTGCCCTGCCTGCGCCAGTTGCGCACGCGCGGCATCGCGGCTGGCCACCGCCGCGTCGCGCGACGCCCGTAGCTGATCCAGCTGCAGCCGCGACACGTACTGCTTGCCAGCGAGGGCTGCGAAGCGCGCGTAACTTGCCTGCGACTCGACGGCCGCGGCTTCGGATGCACGCAACTGCGCGCGAGCTGCATCGGCACCGGCCTGCTGCTCGACCGCAGTCAGGCGCAACACCACCGCACCGGCGGCCACCCGATCATTGACGTCGACCGTGACTTCGGTGACGCGCCCGCTGGTCTGCGCGGCCAGCTCCGCGTGCTGCACCGCCTCGACCACTCCGTCCCAACTGCGGGCGGCAGCACCAGGTGCCGTGCCGACGACAACCGTCTCGAGCGCTGGCAGCGGCGAGGCCGTATCGGCGACCGGTGCGTCGCCGCAAGCGGAACCCAGCATTGCCAGGCACAGGATCAGGGCAATTCGCATACGGTTGACCACGTCGGCAGTCCTGGTCGCCTCGCTCAGCGGAATCCGCAACCGGCCGGCTCACCGCGGCCCACGCCCAACTTGCGGAAAATCATCGCGGCCGGACACCAGCCGGTGAAACTCGACTGCAACAGGTTCAATCCAACGAAGGCGGTGAGCAGCCACCACCACGGGGACACCAGTTGGGTCAGGGCGAGGCTGATCAGGATCATCACACCCGCAAAAGCCAGAACGGCACGGTCGATACTCATGACGAAACTCCTCGGTGGGGAAAGATGTGTCGCGACACGCACAACCGCATCAGGACGGGGGAGCTTTCAGTCGCTCGATCCCGAGCGCCTTGAGCACGTACTTCTCGTACACCGGCTCGGTGTTTCCCGACTTCATCTTGGCCAGGAAGTACTTCTCGAACGCGACCTTCGCCACGTGCACCCATTTGCCGACCTTGGCCCAGGTGACGTTGCGTGGCGGAATCTGCGGCAGCGCCACGAACGCAGCGCCGGTATCGCCCATATCGGCCAGACAGATCGCGTTCCAGGTCGCCTCAGCCGTGGCTGGTTGACCGTCGATGTCGGACTTGATGTTGTGCGCGATGGCCGACACCATCGACTCGATCATGAACCCGGTCTTGGGCGCACCGGTGGGCACTGGCGTGACTTCGACCGGCGGAATCGCGACGCAGACACCGGCTGAGAACACGTTGGGGTAGACCGGGTTGCGCTGGTGCTTGTCGATCAGCACGAAGCCGCGCGGGTTGCACATTTCCTTGGCCTGACGCACGGCATCCACGCCGGTGAAAGCCGGCAGCACCATGGCGTATTTGAATGGCAACACGTGCTCGCGCGCGAGAACGCCCTGCTCGTTCATCTCGTGAACCGTCATCTGAGTCGCCGATACCGACTGGATGCGCGCGTTGACGACCCACTTGATGTGCCGCTGGCGCAACTCGGATTCGAGCAGGCCTTTGGAATCGCCGACGCCACCCAGCCCCATGTGACCGATGTACGGCTCGCTGCTGACGTAGGTCATCGGCACGCGATCGCGCAGCTTGCGCTTGCGCAGATCCGCATCGATGATCATTGCAAACTCGTAGGCCGGCCCGAAGCAGCTGGCGCCGGCTGCGGCGCCGACCACGATCGGCCCCGGATTCTTGAGGAATTCCTCGTAGGCCTGCCACGCGGCGAGCGCGTGTGCGGTGGTGCATACCGATTGGGTATGGGCGTCCGGGCCGAGTCCGGGTACCTCATCGAATGCCAAGCGCGGCCCGGTGGTGATAACCAGGTAGTCGTACGCGAGCTTGCGCCCATCTCCAAGCACCAGCGCGTTTTCCGTCGGCACAACGGAAGCCGCGCCAGCGGCTTCGAAGGCAATGTTCTTCCTGGCCAGGTACGGGCGAACGGCGATCTGCACCTGCGCGGCCTTGCGCCAGCCGACGGCAACCCATGGGTTCGACGGGGTGAAGGAAAACTGCTCGCCATCGCCCACCACGGTTACCGAGTGTTCGGCATCCAGCGCTGCGCGCAGCTCGTATGCCGCGCTCATGCCGCCCATTCCCGCGCCCAGAACGACTATCCGCTTCATGTGCTGTGCTCCGCATTGGCGCGATCGTCATTTGACAGATCGCTACATTAGGCATATCTTATTTAGAGAACGTTCGAATGTCAACCCAATCCTTCAACAGCGGAGTGCCCCATGTCGTTGACCGCCCAAGACCTCGTTCTGGTCGCCAAACAAAACGTTCAGGAAATCGACGCCGACCGATTGCTGGCCCTGCAATCGCAGGCCACGCCAGTCATCGACGTGCGGGAGCCGGCCGAATTCGCGGCCGGTCATGTGGCGGGTGCCGTCAACATCCCGCGCGGCGTCATCGAGTTCGAGGTGGACGGTCATCCGGCAGTCAACTGCGTGCGCGATGCCGCGCTGTCGCATCGGGAGCGACCGCTGGTTCTGTACTGTCGCAGCGGCGGGCGCAGCGTCTTGGCAGCACAAGCGCTGCAGCGTCTGGGCTTCGCACAGCCA
>JBBSDI010000396.1:0-2838 GCA_038249585.1 Lysobacterales bacterium
CAGGACCTGACCCAGGCCATCGGGGTTCAGGTTGAGGGCGTTGGCGCTGGAAGCGAGACCCGCCGCACCGGCGAGACCGGCCAGCAGGGCCGTCGTCAGACTGTTTCTTTTCATGGGAGAACTCCTAATTAGGGACCACAGGGCTTTTTTCCGCTTTCGAGCTGACCCGAATCCAGGTCGACGAACACGTCGCCAGAATTTTTTGCAGGTTAGACGCGAGCGAGCAGGATGTTAAGCGAACGTTCCGGGCAGCGCAAGCCCCCGGTCAAGGAATCTCATCGGGCAGGAAATACCAGCGACCATCCAGGCGAATCCAGCGCTCGTCCAGATAGGCCGGCAATCGCTGCTTGCCGACCCCGGCCAGTGGAATCGCCACCTCGTACTCGAGTTCGAGGTTAACCGTACAGGCATCGGTTTCGCAACTCTCGCCGAAGGGCTTGGCGGCGAGATACCGGACTGGCTTGATGGCGGCCTCGGCCACGTACGCTTCGCGCGTCTTCGCCGAGCGCATGCCGGGCGTCAGATAGTCGTAGGCCAGTGCGTGATTGCCGGCGATGATCGCCTGCCAGCGCTCGGTCGAGCGCTCGCTGGCGGTCTGCGCCTGCCGCGTCTGCGCGCCACCCGCAGCACAGGCGCCAAGGCATGCAGCGACAAGGAGCAACACAAGGTTTCGAAACTGGATCATGAAAATTCTCCGGGATGCATTGGGTGACTCAGCGCTTGTCGCTGCCGCTGGCATTGGCTTTCTCGAGGATCGGGATGATGCCCCGGAAACGCGCCTTGTATTCCTCGGTCAGGCTGCGCGCTTCGGTGGCGGTGGAGATGACTGTGGGCTTGATCAATACAAGCAGCTCCTGCCGCCTGGTGTCGTTGGTGGATCGGCTGAACAAGCGGCCGATCAGCGGGATCTTCATCAGTCCCGGCGTGCCGGTCTGCGCCTTGCTGACGTCGTCGCGGATCAAACCTGCCAGCAAGATGGTCTCGCCGCTCTGCACGGCGACCTCGGTCTCCACGATGCGGCGATTGACCGGCACGTTGCCGGTCGGGTCGGTCGATGCGCCCGGCTCGCTCTGCTCCTGCTTGATCTCCATGTAGACCAGGCCGCCGGGATTGACCCGCGGGGTCACGCTGAGGATCAGGCCGGTGTCGCGGAACTGCACAAAACTTTGGCCTAGCCCGCCGAACTGCGGGTTGCCGCCGGTGCCGGCGCCCGGATTGAGGATGCCGCTGCCCTGATTGAGGAAGCTGCTGACCACCGGAATCTGGGTGCCGACGTTGATCGAGGCTTCTTTGTTGTTGAGCACCACCAGCGATGGCGCAGACAGCACGGTGAAGTCGGTTTCACCCTGCAGCGCGTCCAGCAGGGCCTCGGTGGTGGTGTTGAGGAAGGTCCATGCGAGACCGGCATCGGTCGCGCTGCCGGCGAAACTGTTCCACGCGCTGTTGGTGGCCTGGCGGCCAGTGGCGGGATCGACTTGCCCGAACCGGCGCACGCGCTGGCGGAAATCAGAAACCCCGGCATTGCCGGAGGAGCTGTTCTCGAAGAACCAGCGCACACCGAATCGCAGGTTGTTGTTCAGGTCGACCTGCACGATCTGCGCTTCGATATGCACCTGCAGCGGCTCGATGTCGAGGCGCTTGATGGCGGCCTCGATCGAGTCGTACTGCGAGGGGGTGGCGCGGATCAGCAGCGCATTGCTTTCCTCGATCGCAGTGATCCGGATGTCGTCGCTCTCCACGATCGAGATGCCGCTGCCGCCACCGGATGACTGGGCTGGCGATGGCGGTGGCGGCGGCACGTTTTGCTGCGCCGACTTTTCGCCCTCGCTGATGCTGCGGATCTCGACCGATTCGACGCCCGGCATCACCGATCCGATCGACGACTCGCGCGAGCCGCTGCTCGCGGATCGGGTGCCGGTGAAGATATCGCTCAGGTTGCTCGCGATGTCCTTGGCCTTGACGTTCTTGACGTAGTACACGAACAGCTGCGCGCCGGCCTCGCTGCCGCCACGATCCAGGCGCTTGAGCCAGCGCTCGGCCTCGGCCAGGTACTTCGGCTGCGGGGTGATCACCAGCACCGCGTTCATGCGCTCGATCGGCAGGAAGCGGAACATGCCGGCCAATGGCGTAGCACCGCCTTCGCCGAACACCTTCTCCAGTTCCGGCACCACCACCTTGGCCTCGACGCGCTCGAGCGGAAACACCCCGATCGACATTCCGGCCAGCCAGTCGACGTCGAAGATCTCGATGGTTTCTAGATAGGTCGCCAGCTCGGATGGCGTGCCCGCCAGCACCATCATCGCGCGCGGATTGTCCGCGCGCACGATCGCACCCTGCTTGACGTACGGCGCCAGCAGTTTTTCCATCTCGGTCGGCGCGATGAACTTCAACGGCACCACCCGTACTTCGTAGCCGCGCGCGGCCGATGCGGGGCCCAGGCGTGGACGCAAGTTGCCCGGGATCGCCTGCCCGACCGGCAGCACGGTGTAGCGCCCCTCGCGATAGACCAGGGCGAGATTGTTCCAGGACAGCAGGGTTTCCAGCACCGCGCGCGCCTGCGAGCTGTTGATCGGCCTGGAGGTCGAGAACGTCACGTTGCCCTGCACGCCGGGCGCGATGACGTAGTTCTCCTGCAGCAGGTCGCCGAGGATGGCCTTGATCACGGCCTGGATCGGCTGGTTTTCGAAGTTGAACACGACGTCGCCTTCCTGCGCAGGCCCCTGACCGCGCGCAGCAGCGACTTCGTTGATGAATACGCCCGTACCGGGCTCGACCCGTGCGCTGGAGACCGGCGGCGGCGCCCGCACTGGCGCCAGCGGCAGCGCAGCGGGCGCAGGC
>JBBSDI010000397.1:0-2828 GCA_038249585.1 Lysobacterales bacterium
GAAACTGTTGCGGAAGAGGTTGCCCGAGATATCGATCAAGCACGCAGCGGCTGCGATGGTGTCGGCCATCTGCGTCTGGGTGCACGGCGAGAAGGTCGCCGAGCCGTTGAGCGACGGGCTCATCAGCCAGCTACCGGTTTGCGCCGCGCAGGCAGAGCCGGTCTCGCCATCGTGCGGTGCGCCGAAGTTGTGCCCCATCTCGTGCGCGAGCGTGAGTGCCGTGGTGTTGTTGGCCGCGCGCACCTGGTTGACGCCGTAGCCGAAGCTGGCATTGCACAAGACGCCCAGGTAGGCCACGCCTACGACGTTGCCATCGAAGTCCTTGCCGCTGAACAGATGGTTCAGACCACCCTTCGGGATACTGCTGCCAGCGCCGCTGCTCATGAACGTGCGGAACTGCCCGAGCAAAGCGCTGCCATCGGTGGCGATCAGGGTCCCGTTCGCGCCAAGGTTGCTTACCGTGGTTGCGCTGATCTGCACGCTCAATTGCGCACTGTAGATGCCATCGACGAAATTGACCCGCGATGCGGTCACCGCATTGGCGTTGGCGCCGTGCACGGTGGTGTATTCGGTATCGGTGACCACGGTCAGGCGCAGTTCGCGGGTGGCACCGGCGGCCTTGCCGACGCTCGCGCGCAAATGCGCGAGGAAACGCGCGTAGTCGGCGCGCTGCTGCTTGGGCCGATAGGCATCGGATACGCTGATCACATCGTCGCGCAGGCCGGGCAGGATCAGATCGCTGAAGCGATAGATCACCGTGCTGTCGGCCTGAGTCGGGCGCGGCAGCAGATCGGCCACGTTCTGTGCGGCATCGATCAGGTAAAGCTCGCCGCCGCTGTAGAAGCCGCCGGTCCAACGTCCGTCGATTCGCGACAGCCGCGCCCATGACGTGGCATCGCCGACGACTGCCCCACGCAGAAACAGGTTGTCCGCGCCGACAGTACTCGCGCGCGCATTCGCATCGAGCGCATCCAGCAACGCCGCATTGCTGTCGAGCTCGAGCGCGAACACGCGACCGAATGCAGCGAACGCGAGGCGCTCGACCGGCGCTGGCTGTCCGCGCATTGGCACCGCGTCCAACCGCAGTGTTTCGTAGGCAAGGATTCGCGCATCGTCGGCAATCGCGGGCAGCGCCATCAGGCAGCCTGCGAGGAGCGCGGAAAAGCGGGAGAAAATCGACATCGGATGGGTAGTCCGGGCAGCACGATGGCGGCGACTATGCCGCAATCGGAGACCGGAACCAGTGAACCCGCGCACGTCTCGGGCAACCCGCCGACCAGTGGCCGTGAACTGGCGGCGAAAGCGATTTACACTCGCGCGGCAGTGTGTTTTGGCGCACCGATCCGCCGCTAGACTGCTTGCATGGACGCCCTCAACGAAGGATTCAACGCCGGCACCCTGTTCATCGCCTTCGTGGTGGTGGTCAGCGTGCTGTCGACCATCTTCTCGTTCCGCGCCGGTGCACCGATCCTGCTGGTCTTCCTGGGCGTCGGTTTCCTCGCCGGACAGGACGGCATCGGCGGCTTCGCCTTCGACAATGCGCACGTTGCGTTCAAGATCGGCAGCGTCGCGCTGGCGCTGATCCTGTTCGATTCCGGCTTCGGCACCCCGCTGCGCAGTTTTCGCGCGGCGGCCGCGCCCGCGATCGTGCTGGCGACCGTGGGTGTGCTGCTGACCATGCTGATGTTTGCGGTCGCCGCGCACGCGCTGCTGCCGCTGGATTGGGGCCAGGCGCTGCTGCTCGGCGCGATCATGGCCTCCACCGATGCCGCTGCGGTGTTCTTCCTGCTGCGCGCCGGCGGGATCAACCTGCGCGATCGGGTGCGCTCGATGCTGGAGGTCGAGTCCGGCAGCAATGATCCGATGGCGGTGTTCCTGACCCTGCTGCTGGTGGGCTTGATCAGCGCGCAGTCGCTCGAATCGCCATGGATTCCCGGTCTGCTGTCGTTCGCCCAGCAGATGGGTACCGGGCTGGTGTTCGGCTGGGCAGGCGGTTGGCTGGTGCGGCGTGCCGTCAATTCGCTCAACCTCGAGGGCGGCTTGTATTCGATCCTGGTCGCCGCACTGGCGCTGATGGTGTTCTCGTTCACCAACCTGGCCGGCGGTAGCGGGTTCCTCGCGGTATACGTGGCGGGACTGGTGGCCGCCAATGGCAGCATCCGCCGGGTCAACGAGCTCAAGCGCTTCCAGCAGGGACTGAGTTGGCTCGCGCAGATCGCGATGTTCGTGACCCTCGGCCTGCTCGCGACACCCTCGGAGTTTCCCGCCGTGCTGGTGCCCGGCGTGGTGCTTGGTCTGTTCCTCGCCCTGGTGGCGCGCCCGTTGGCGGTGGCCGTGTGCCTCGCGCCGTTCCGGATCAGCTGGCGCGAGAGCGCGTTCGTCGGTTTCGTCGGCCTGCGCGGCGCGGTGTCGATCCTGCTCGCGATCGTGCCCATGATTGCAGCGCTACCCGATGCGCGGATGCTGTTCAACGTGACCTTCATCGCCGTACTGGTGTCGCTGGTGCTGCAGGGCTGGGGATTGGCGCCGCTGGCGCGCGCGCTGGGGCTGGTGTTGCCGGAAAAACTCGGCGCCATCGACCGCATCCAACTCGACCTGCCCGATGCGGCCGCGCATGAACTGCTCGCCTATCGACTCGGCGAGCACAGTCCCTTGATCGCGCAGCGGCGTATGCCACGCTGGATACGGCCGGCGCTGGTGGTGCGCGACGGCAAGTCGATCCGCAGCATGCGAACCGATCGACTGCGCGCGGGCGACGTGATTTACCTGTTCGTGCGCCCGCATCGCATTGCCCTGCTGGATCGCCTGATCGGCACGCCGCGGGTGCC
>JBBSDI010000398.1:0-2791 GCA_038249585.1 Lysobacterales bacterium
CGGGGCTTGATCCTGGCCGCCGCACGCCGACAGCAGCAGCATTGCAGCACCAATCGACGTCGCGAGGGCGCTTCGAATCACGGTGGTCATGCGGAACTCCAAGGTCAATCCAGATGTGGCGGGGATGATTATGTGACCGCAAGATTGCATCAATGTGACAGCGTATCGCGAACCTAGAAACTCTAGCATTTTCCCATTTGTTTCAGTATCTTAAGACGCTTTCCATCTTAATGTTCTGCGCCGTTTTGGCGAGCCGGGTCAGCCATTGATGCAGTCCGCAGACCGCGCGGAGTCGCGCTGCAATTGTAACGAGACTGTCATTTTGTGGAAACATCGGCGACTCGCCCTGCCCATGTGACGAACCATGTCTCGAATCCGACAGCCCACGCTGATTGCTGTTTGCCTGCTGCTCTGCAGCGCTGCCGCATGCGCCGACGACGACTGGTCAGTGGTCGGCGGCGGCAACCTGCAGTTCGATTGGGCACGTTTCGACAACGACCGTTTCGCGTTCGACGACGACTCCGGATTTCGTCGCGCACGACTGAGCTTGAGCGCCAAGTCGACCAGCGGCATCGAGACCAGAATCGAATACGACCTCTCGGCGAATGCGTGGACCGATGCATTCCTTCGTTGGCAGGTAGCACCGGGGCGTTCGCTGCGATTCGGACATTTCAAGCAGCCGCTGTACCTGGACGAACTCGGCTCGGACAAGGTCACGTTGTTCATGGAACAGGCAGCGCCATCGGCGTTCGCGATCGGCCGCCGCCTCGGCGCCGAATACGCCTGGACCGGCAGCCAGTGGGCGATCACCGGCACGCTGTTTGGAAACAACCTGCAGGGCTTGAATGCCGGCCATGGTTTTGCCCTGCGCGGCAGCGGCCTGCTGCTGCGCGATGAGTCCGGGTTCGTGCATGTGGGAGCGTCCGTGGCGCACGAGTCGCCCGATTCGCGCAGCGCGCGGTTCTCCGCGCGACCGGAGGCCGCACTGGCCACGCGACGACTGGCCGATTCCGGCACGCTGGACGGCGTGGACAGCATCGATCGCGCCGGGATCGAGTTCGCATGGGTGCGTGGCCCCTGGCTGCTGCAGTCCGAAGCGCTGGCCGGTCGATTCGCACGCAATCTCGGCGACTTCGATGGCAGCGGTTGGTATGTGCAGACTGCTTGGCTGCCGTTCGGCCAGCAGCGCGGCTACAAGCAGGGCGTGATTGATGCGCCGAACGTCGAAGCCGGCACGCCGGCGATCGAACTGGGGCTGCGTCTGAGCGAGCTCGATCTGGACGACGGCAGCGTGCGTGGCGGCAGGCAGTCCAACCTTACGGCCGGAGTCACGTGGTGGATCAGCCGCGATATCCGCTTGATGGCCAACTGGATCAAGGTCGACAGCAAGCGCGGCGCGGTTGTCGACGACCCGCGCATCCTGACGTTTCGCGCCCAGCTGGCGTTCTGAAGCGCGGCAAATGCGCGTGCATCCGCTGCCTTCATGGTTGCGTAGCATGGGTATCCGGGCAGCGTGCCTGCAGCGCTGTAAGAAATCCTGCGCTGCGGCGGTCATAAGCCCTGAATCGTGAGGTCGGGGCGCTTGAATGCTGCGCTGCGACGGCCGTAGCGTATCCATCCCCGCCACCGGCGGGGGTTCGTCCGAACCGCAATACCAACCGTGGAGATCGACATGTCGAACAAAATCAGCAGCCGCCTCACCCTCGCCATCGGTGCCGCACTGCTCGGCTCGGTGGCCGTGGCCCAGGCCGGCAACTCGTTCCAGCTGACCGACCTGGGTCAGGGCTACATGGTGTCGGACACCGCCAAGCCGGAAGGCAAGTGCGGCGAAGGCAAGTGCGGTAGCGACAAGGCCACAGAAGCTACCCCTGCTGCCGACAAGGCCAAGGAAGGTTCCTGCGGCGGCGACAAGGCCAAGGAAGGTTCCTGCGGCGGCGACAAGGCCAAGGAAGGTTCCTGCGGCGGTGACAAGGCCAAGGAAGGGTCCTGCGGTGGCGACAAGGCCAAGGAAGGTTCCTGCGGTGGCGACAAGGCGAAGGAAGGTTCCTGCGGCGGCGCGATCTGAGCTTGACGCAAGCGCGGCAACGATGATGCGCAGCACACCGCCATCGGGTGCCGGCCTCGGTCTCCGGCGGGCCCTTCTGGGTCCGCTGGAGTCCGCTCCGACCGGCGCGGTCGACTTCTTCGAGATTGCCCCTGAAAACTGGATCGGCGTGGGTGGCCGGCTCGGCAAACGGCTGCGCGCACTGACCGAATCGCATCCTTTCGTCTGCCACGGCCTGTCGCTGTCGCTGGGCGGCCCCTCGCCGCTGGATGAGACCTTCCTGCAACGTGTACGCCGGTTCCTCGACCTGCACGGCATCACGATCTATACCGAACACCTGTCGGCCTGCTCCGACGATGCGCATCTGTACGATCTGATGCCGATTCCGTTTACCGCCGAGGCAGTGCAGCACTGCGCGGCGCGCATCCGCCGCACCCAGGAAATCCTCGGCCGCCGGATCGCAATCGAAAACGTTTCGTACTACACGCCGCTCGCCAGCGAGTTGAGCGAGTTGCAGTTCACCAACGCAGTTCTGGCCGAAGCCGACTGCGACCTGCTGCTCGATGTGAACAACATCCACGTCAACAGCATCAACCATCGTTACGACGCCTTGGCATTCCTGCGCGGCCTGCCTGCCGGGCGCGTGCTGTACTGCCATGTAGCAGGCCACTACAACCAAGCGCCCGACCTGCTGGTCGATACGCACGGCGCGCCGGTCATCGATCCGGTGTTCGATCTGCTCGCACA
>JBBSDI010000399.1:0-2791 GCA_038249585.1 Lysobacterales bacterium
GGTGCGAACTCGGTGTTCCATGGCGAGAAGCTGCTGACCACGGGCAATCCGGATACGCAGCGCGACCGCGCCCTGTTCGCCGAGCTGGGCATCGAGGCGATGCCGCTTTCAGCACCGACAGCGGTGGCGGATGCGGGCGTTCCGGCCTGAAGCAGATTGTCGCGGTACGGCGCGCGGACTTACGTTCCGTGCGGCACCGACACCGCGAGGCATTCCGGCTACCGCCAGCGCATGACCCGCCCCTCATTGCTTGAGCGCCTGCACCAGCGTTACGCCGCGCGTGCGCAAGGCGCCCTGCTGCGCCGCCTGCGCACCATCGAACAGGCGCAGCACACGGCAATCCGGATCGACGGCCGCGCGCTGCACAATTTCGCCAGCAACGACTATCTGGGGCTGGCCGGTCACCCGGCGCTGCGCGCTGCACTCGCCGATGCGGCAATCCAGTGGGGCGTGGGCGCCACCGCCGCACACCTGCTCGGCGGCCATCGCGCGCCGCATCAAGCGCTGCAAGAGCGCCTCGCCGCATGGACTGACCGCCCACGCGCGCTGCTGTTCTCCAGCGGCTGGATGGCCAACCTCGGCGTGCTCACGACCTTGCTCGGCAAGCACGATGTCTGCGTGCAGGACAAATTGAACCACGCCTGCCTGCTGGATGGCGCGCAGCTTTCCGGCTGCAGCCTGCTGCGCTATCCGCATGCCGATGCGCAGGCCGCCGCGCGACAGCTCGCCAGTCGCGCAGATGCCGGCGCGCTGCTCGCCACCGATGGCGTATTCAGCATGGATGGCACGGTGGCACCACTGCGCGAGCTGGCCACCGTATGCGGTGAGCAGCAGGTGCTGCTGATGGTCGACGACGCCCACGGGATCGGCGTGCTCGGGCCCGAGGGCAGCGGCAGCGTGCGCGAAGCCGGGCTCGATAGCGACGCGGTGCCGCTGTACATGGCTACCCTCGGCAAGGCGCTTGGCACCTGCGGCGCTTTCGTCGCCGGCAGCGCGGCACTGATCGACGCACTGACGCAATTCGCGCGCACGCACGTGTTCACCACCGCGCTGCCGCCAGCGCTGGCGGCCGCAAGCTGTGCTGCCATCGACATCGCGCGCCACGAATCGTGGCGCCGCGACAAGCTGTGCCTGCTGGTGCGCCACTTCCGGCATGGCGCGCAGTTGCGTGGCATCCCGCTGATCGATTCGCGCACGCCGATCCAGCCGGTACGGATCGGCCGCAGCGCGCGCGCGCTGGCGGTTGCCGCCGCGCTCGAAGACGCAGGTTTCTACGTGCCGGCGCTGCGCCCACCGACGGTGCCCGAGGGCAGCGCGCGCCTGCGCGTGACGCTGTGCGCGCTGCACACGGAAGTGCAGGTTCAGATGCTGCTGGATGCGTTGGCTGACGCACTGGCGCGACATTCCGACGCTGCGGCAAGTGCTCCCAGCGGCGACTCCTGAGCCATGTGGATCGAGCGCGTCGGCGACGGACCGCCACTGGTGATGGTGCACGGCTGGGCGATGCACGGCGGCATCTTCCAGCCGCTGCGCGATGCGCTGGCGCAGCACTTCAGCCTGCATGTGGTCGACCTGCCGGGCCACGGCGCCAGCCCTGCATCGGATGGCCCGCTGGATCTGCGCGCGACCGCGGTGCGGATCGCTGAAACGGTGCCAGGTGCGATCTGGCTCGGCTGGTCGCTGGGTGGGCTGCTGGCACTGGAGGCCGCACTCGAGCGACCGTTGCATTTGCGCGGTCTGATCCTGATCGCAGCCAGTCCGCGCTTCGTGGTCGCACCCGACTGGCCGCACGCGGTCGACGCCAGCGTGTTCGAAGCCTTCGGCGATACGCTGGGTCGGGACTGGCGCGGCACGCTGGACCGCTTCCTCGCTCTCGAATGCCATGGTTCGGACCGCGCCCGTGCGGAACTGCGCGAACTGCGCGCGCAGGTGTTCGCGCGCGGCGAGCCTGCTGTGCATGTACTCGAAGACGGGCTGCGGATTCTGGCCGAAAGCGACCTGCGCGATGCGCTGCCGCAGATCACGCTGCCCGCACTGTGGATCGCCGGCGCGCGGGATCGTCTGGTGCCTGTGCAGGCGATGCAGGCGGCCGCGGCACGCATGCCACGCGGCACATTCGTCGCCATCGAGGGTGGCGGGCATGCGCCCTTCATCGGCCACTCGCGGCACGTGCTTCACGCCATCGATCAGTGGCTCACGCGAAACTTCCACCCATGAGCGCAATCGACTTCGCTGCCGTGCGCCGCCACTTCGGGCGCGCGGCGATCACCTACGAGGCAGCAGCCGTCCTGCAGCGCAAGGTGGAACAGCGCCTGCTGGAAAGCCTCGACATTGCCCGACGCGAGCCGGCCGTCGTGCTGGATCTGGGCGCCGGCACCGGGCGCGCCAGTGCCGCGTTGAAGAAGCGCTGGCCGAAGGCGCAGGTCATCGCATTGGACGCCGCGCTGCCGATGCTTGTCGCGGCACGCCGCAACCAGGCATGGCTGCGGCGCTTCCAGCGGGTCGCCGGCGATGCGCGCGCGCTGCCGCTGCGCGAGGCATCCGTCGACCTGCTGTTTTCCAACCTGTGCCTGCAGTGGTGCCCGGACCTGCCGCCGGTGCTCGATGAATTCCGCCGCATCCTGCGGCCCGGCGCGCTGCTGCTGTTCTCGACCTTCGGTCCGGACACCCTGCGCGAACTTCGCGCGTGTTTCGCCAGCGTCGACGCAAGCCCGCACGTGGCGCGCTTCGCCGACCTGCCGGTGATCGGCGACGCCCTGCTCGCAGCAGGCTTCCGCGATCCGGTGGTCGA
>JBBSDI010000400.1:0-2789 GCA_038249585.1 Lysobacterales bacterium
CGCCGGCGGAGTTGCGTTGCGCGCGACCTGAACGGCCGGCATCAACGCTGGCGGGTGCAAGCGCGCAGTCACCGGCGCGGCCCGTGCATGGGTCCCACACGCCGGGCGTTCGCGTTCTCAGGCTTGGGCAGACCCGGCGAGAATTGCCCGGCAACAGGGCACGGCGGTGTTCGTACCCGCATCCCTTAATCCCGGCTGTGCTAGCGTCCGTCATCCGTCGAGTCCGACATTCGGTCGGCACCGACAGGCAAAGGACGGCGATGAGCGGATCCAACCGCGAACCGGAACCAGCCGAGCTCCCCAAGGAGCATGGATGGACGTTCTTTCGCCAGTGGTTGAAGAATCCGCTGGCAATGGCCGCGGTGTCGCCCTCGTCGCGCGAGTTGGCGCACAAGATGTTGCGAGAACTGCCCGTCGGTGCGACCCGTGTGGTCGAGCTGGGCGGCGGTACCGGGGTATTCACGCGCGAGGCGCTGGCCGCCGGCATCGCGCCGGACAATCTGCTGGTGCTCGAACTCAATCAGGCGCTGCATGTGCACCTGCAGAAGATGTTCCCTGCCGCGCATATCGCCTGCGGCGATGCGCGCGATCTGAAGCTGATCGCCGCGCGCAGCGGGTTCCTTGCGCATGGCCCGGCGGACGCGGTGATCAGCGGGCTGGGCCTGCTGTCGATGGCGCGACCGACCCAGCACGCGATCGTGGAGGCGGCGTTCTCGGTGATGGCGCCGCACGGGCGCTTCATCCAGTTCACCTATGGGCCGGCCAACCCGGTGGCGCGTGAAGTGATGCACGATCTGGACCTGACCAGTCGACGCGCGAGTTTCACCCTGTGGAACGTGCCGCCGGCGACGGTCTACGTGCTGTCGCGTACGCGTTCGCGACGGGTGGTGGCGGTCAAGTCAGGGCGCTGAGGGTTCGCGCGGTGAAAGCCGCCATGGCGGCGACCGCATCGATCGGTTGCACGGTGCGTTCCAAATGGGACGGTCGCGCACGGGGTGCGCACCTACACACGCTGTGCGGGCTGTTGCAGTGTGCCGTTCGGGCGGTTGCAGGAGCGCGATTGGTTGCACGGTGCACCCGGGATGGGTCGGTCGCGCCCGAGCTGCGCTCCTTCGGGGGATTCCGGATCGTCTGAACACCGGCCCCGCGCTCAAACCGCCGCCTTGCCCTGTCGATGCAGCATCCAGCCAGCGACGGTGACGCCAGCGGCGACCAGCACGATCACGATGGTTGCCAGTGCGTTGATCTCCGGCGTCACGCCGAGTTTGACCTTCGAGTAGATCACCATCGGCAGCGTGCTCGCGCCAGGGCCTGCCGTAAAGCTCGCTACCACCACGTCGTCCAGCGACAGCGTGAACGCCAGCAGCCAGCCGGCGACCAGAGCTGGCGCGATCAGGGGCAGGGTGATTACGAAGAAGACCTTCCAGGGTCGCGCGCCAAGATCGAGCGCGGCCTCTTCGATACTGTGGTCCATCTGGGTCAGGCGCGAGCGCACGATCACGGTCACGTAGCAGATGCAGAAGGTCACGTGCGCGATGGTGATCGTGGTCAGCCCCCGACCCGAGGGCCAGCCGATCATCTGCTCGAGGCTCACGAACAGCAGCAGGGCCGACAAGCCGAGCATCACCTCGGGCATCACCAGCGGTGCGCTGGTCAAAAGCGACAGCAGGCCGCGGCCACCGAAACGGCCGAAGCGCGCCAGCGCCAACCCCGCCAGCGTACCCAGGCACACCGCGAGCGTCGCGGCAATGCTGGCCACCAACATGCTGCGCCATGCGGCATCGAGGATCTGGGTATTGCCGGCCAGCTCGCCATACCACTTGAACGAAAACCCACCCCAGACAGTGACCATGCGCGACTGGTTGAACGAGTACACGATCACGCTGGCGATCGGGATGTACAGAAACGCGTAGCCGAAGGCCATCAGTGTGTACAGCACGAAGGGCTTGCGCAGGTTCATGTGCGCTCGGCCCCGCTGGCCAGGCGCTTGTCTTGCACCCACTCGAAGATCAGCATCGGAATCACGATCAGCGCGAGCATCGCGATCGCCACCGCCGAGGCCATCGGCCAGTCGCGATTGCTGAAGAACTCGGTCCAGATCACGCGCCCGATGGTCAGCGCATCGGGGCCCCCGAGCAGGTCCGGAATCACGAACTCGCCGACGGCGGGAATGAACACCAGCAGCGAGCCGGCGACGATTCCCGGCAGCGACAGCGGCAGCGTGATGCGCGCGAATGCGATCGCCGGCCGCGCACCCAGATCGGCAGCTGCCTCCAGCAGGGTGAAATCCATCCGCATCAGATTGGCCGTCAGCGGCAGGATCATGAACGGCAGGTAGTTGTAGATGATGCCGATGTACACCGCGAGATTGGTATGCAGGATCTGCAGCGGCTGGTCGATCACGCCCAGCCCCAGCAGCAACTGGTTGAGCAGGCCGTTGCTGCGCAGGATGCCGATCAGCGCATAGCTGCGCAGCAGCGAGCTGGTCCAGAACGGCAGGATCACCAGCACCAGCAGAATCGCGCGGGTGGTCGGGGTGGCGCGCGCGATGCCGTAGGCGATCGGATAGCCGATCAGCAGGCAGCCCAGGGTCGAGACCGATGCGAACACCAGCGAATTAAGATAGGCGCTGACGTACAGCGAGTCGTTGAGCAACAGCTGGTAGCTGGCGATCGCCAGACGCAGGGTCAGTGCGCCGTCCTCGGCCGCACCCAGCATGTCGCTGTAGGGCGGCTGCACGCCAGTCATCGCCGAGGCGAAGCTGATCTTGAACACCAACAGGAACGGCA
>JBBSDI010000401.1:0-2785 GCA_038249585.1 Lysobacterales bacterium
ATCGATCACGATCGGGTCGCCATCTTGCAACAGAGCGATCGGCCCGCCGCGCGCGGCTTCCGGTGCGACGTGGCCGACCATCAGTCCGCGGGTGGCGCCACTGAAGCGGCCATCGGTGATCAGGGCGACATCGTCGCCGAGGCCGCGTCCGATCAGGGCGGCGGTGACCGCCAGCATCTCGGGCATGCCCGGCGCGCCGGCGGGCCCCTCATGGCGGATCACTACCACGTCGCCACGCTGGATCGAGCCGGCCTGCACGGCCGCGAATGCCGCCGGCTCGCCATCGAATACCCGCGCGGGACCCTGCTGGCGATTGCGTCCGTGGCCGGCGAGCTTGACCACGCAACCTTCGGGCGCGAGGTTGCCGAACAGGATCGAAAACCCGCCGCGCGGCTTGAGCGGCTGCGCCACCGTATGCACCACCAGTTCCGGCTGTGCGCCGAACTGCACGCGATCGAGTGCAGCGAACATGGTGCCACCCTCGACTACCGGGTGGTCTTCGAGCATGCCGGCATCGCGCAGCGCCTGCGCCACGCGCGCGGTGCCGCCAGCGGCGAACAGCTCGACGGCGGTAAAGCGGCCGCCGGGCTTCAGATCCGCGATCACCGGCGTGCTGGCAGAAGCGCGTTCGAAATCCTCCAGCGCCAGCGCCACGCCGGCCTCGCGCGCGATCGCCAATAGATGCAGTACCGCATTGGTGGAACCGGCTGTGGCCGCGAGCAGCCGCATCGCATTGCGAAACGCGGCCGGCGTCATCAAATCCCGCGGCAGGCGCTGCTCGCGCAGGCATTCGACCACCAGCTCACCGATGCGCGCGGCACTGGCGGGTCGGTCCGGATGCAGAGCCGGCAGGTCGTTCGCACCCACCGGCGACAGCCCCAGGGCTGTCATCAGCATCGCCATGGTGTTGGCGGTGAACTGCCCGCCGCAGGCACCGGCGCCTGGGCATGCGCTCTTTTCGATCGCCTCCAGTTCGGCGGCATCGATGCTGCCTGCGCCATACGCACCGACCGCTTCGAATACCTCCTGGATGGTGATCGCGGCACCGCGATGGGTGCCATGCGCGATGGTGCCGCCGTACAGCACTACCGCCGGCACGTTCAAGCGTGCCGCGGCCATCGCGGCGGCCGGGATGGTCTTGTCGCAGCCGCACAGGATCACCATCGCATCGAGGCTGTGACCGTCCACTACCAGTTCGATGGAATCGGCGATCCACTCGCGCGACACCAGCGAGGCGCGCATGCCGTCGGTACCCATCGCGATGCCATCGGTGACCACGATCGTATTGAACTCGATCGCCGTCGCACCGGCGGCTTGCACCCCACGCCGCACATGCTGGGCCAACATGCGCAGGGTCAGGTTGCACGGCGACATGTCGGAATAGGTATGCACCACCGCAACGAAGGGCTTGGCGATGGCGGCATCGTCGCGCCCGGTGGCGCGCAACATGGCTCGCGCGGGGGCGTGATCGGGACCAGCTTTGATGGCGTTGCTGCGCATTGAATTGATACTCCGTGGTGTTTGCCGAGCCCATAAACGCGAAACCCCCGCTGCCGTCGCCGGTGCGGGGGTTTCGAGGGAGCCTTGTTGCGTTGAATCAGCTCACGCCCTCATCCCGCACGGTGCGCGCGTAATGAGTACTACCCGGACAAGGACTACATCGTCCGGGTGCGAACGTGCCGCCCCCTCGGGGTTGCCGAATGCGCTGGATCCAATGCTGCGGTGCGAGAACATCAGGCGACGGTAGTCCAGCGCATTTTCGGTTGTCAAGGTCTATTCACATGCCTGGCCCTGCCTCGCGGGGTTCCTGCAGCGGCCAGTCACCTCGCACCCGCGCAGGCGCGCCCCTTGACAATCGCACGGACACAAGTGCATCTTCGTCTGTATGCCGCAGCGCACCACCCTCTGGACGCCCTCTTCTGCCCGTGCTGGCAGTCACGCGGCGTACCTTCCTGGACTGCTTCTTACGCCGCCCCCACGGTGCGCGTTGCTTTAGTCCGGCCGACTTCCGATCGAACCCGAACGAAAAGCCCCGCACCGGAAACGGCGCGGGGCTTTTTTTTGCCCTGCTTTGACGAGCTGAACCCGAGGACCGCACCATGACCGCCCTGCTCGAACGCCTGCGTCGCTGGTTCGCACCGTGCCCGGCACTGCTGCTGGTGCCAGGGCCGCTTCGTCGCCGCCTGCCGAGGAACTCCCGATGACCGAGCGCGTGATCATTTTCGACACCACCCTGCGCGACGGCGAACAAAGTCCGGGCTGCAGCCTGAACCCCGCGCAGAAGCAGCGCTTCGCGACAGCGCTCGCGCAATTGGGCGTGGACGTGATCGAAGCGGGCTATCCGGCGGCGTCCGAGGACGACTTCCGCTCGGTGCACAAGATCGCCGCGAGCGTCGAAGGCGCGACCATCTGCGGACTGGCGCGCTGCAACGAGTCGGACATCAACGCGACCGCAGCCGCGGTCAAGCCGGCCGCAAAGCCGCGCATCCACGTGTTCATCGCGTCCAGCCCGATCCACCGCGAACACAAGCTCAAGATGAGCCGCCAGCAGGTGATCGAACGCGCGGTGGCGGGGGTGCGGCAGGCGCGCAGCTTCGTCGAGGACGTGGAGTTCTCGGCCGAGGACGCTACGCGTTCGGAGCCCGATTTCCTGATCGAGCTGTTCGGCCATGCGATCGCTGCCGGTGCGAGCACCATCAACGTGCCCGACACGGTCGGCTACACCACGCCGGGCGAATACGGGGAGTTGATCCGCCTGCTGCGACGCAGTGTGCCGGGCATCGAG
>JBBSDI010000402.1:0-2775 GCA_038249585.1 Lysobacterales bacterium
GCAGCAGGCGCGTGCCTTCTGGCGTGGGTCAATCCGCAGGCATTCGGCAGCTTCGACCTGCTGGCCTACGCCGCGCCGCTGTTCTGCATCCAGTTGCCGCTGTCTTTTCTGCTTATGTCCGGTGTGGTCAACCGCCTCGGCAACGAGCACATGAGTCGCGGCAGCAAGCTCGGCTTCGTGCTCGTACCGAGCGTGGCGATGGCGGTCGCTGCCCCGATCGCGCTGGGCCCAGACGCCTTGATCGGCGTTATGTGGCTGTCCGGGACGCTGTTGTTCCAGATCGTCAGCGGTCGCATTCACCGCGAAGCCGCAGTCAAGGGAGCGTGGATAACATTCACTGAGGGCTTGGACGCCGACGGGCGCAGCACGCGCAGCTATGGGATCAACGCCGATGCCTCGGCACCACGCGGCGGGCGCGTGCGACGATGGCGGGTCGAAGCGGGACACAGCCAGGTCATGGCCGGGCTCACCGTGCATTGCGGCCTGGTGCTGGCGTTCCTGATGCCGTTCATCGATGTCGACCGGCTCGGCGTGACGCCGGCGGTCGAGGCGGCATCGGCGTGGTCGCAGACCCTGATCGGCGGCGCAGTCGGCGCGCACTATGTGCTGGCCGCCGGGGTTGCGCTTTTTGTCGGTCGCATGCTGTTGCAGTTCGAGGGCATCGCGCCGCGCGCAGGCTCTCCCGAGGCAGCACCGATTCCGGATATCGACAGCGATCCGGTACTGCGCGAGATCGTGGAAAAGATCGAAGGCAAAGCCCCGCGCGGGCAGTCGGGCGCGAAGCCCAAGAAGCGCTGATGCACGCAACCTCGCTGCGCGTCACCCTGCCAACCCGCCGCACGCCGATGGCGATCGCCGCGCACCGGCATTGGAGACCGCAATGGAAATAGTCCGCAGCGCAACGGTACCGGTCGCGGCCGAACGCGCGTTCCACCTGATCGAGCACGCCGAGGACTATCCCGCTTTCCTGCCCTGGTGCACGCAAGCTGCCATCATCGAGCGACGCGACGATTACGTGCGTGCACGCGTCGGTTTCGGCTATTCCGGCCTGAGCGCGGCGATGATCTCGGACGTCGACAAGCAGTGGCCGCGGGCCATGCAGGTGCGGATCGACAACTGGCCGTTCCGGAAGTTTCGCGGTCATTGGGAGATCGACCCGCTGTCGGCCGATGCATGCAGGGTCGTGTTCACCGCCAACACCGGATTCCAGGACGCGTGGTGGTCGCGACTGATCGGGCTGGCCGCAGGATTCATCGCCGACCGACTGGTCGGCGCGTTCGTTGCGAGGGCGCGCACCCTGTGATGTGGCTACTTGCGCGGATCGCGGCGCGAGCGTGGCTTGCGGTGATCTGCCTGGACTAGTTCCAGGCCGCAAGCACCAGCCCGATACCCATGCACAACGCGGTCAGGTGCGCGGCCGCGATGGTCTGCTGGATCGCAGGCGCCAGTCGCGCAGGCGTGGCGGCATTGGCCAGCAGACAGCGCGTTGCGGGGATCGTGGGCACGAACCCGATCAGCGCCAGCAGCGCCAGGCGCGGCAACAGACCGAGCAATACCGGCATCACCACGCAGGCGGCGGCCAGCAGCAGGATCAGCACATAGCCCCAGCGCGCAGTGGAAGGCTGCAGGCGCGCCACCCAATGGCGTTTGCCGACCGCGAGATCGGCCGCGCGATCGGGGAACTGGTTGATGTACAGGATATTGGTCGTCAACAGCGCATAGGCGCCGCCGATCAGCAGCGGCGTGATCGAGAATTCAGTGCGCTGCACGAAATCGGCGCCGAAAACCACCAGCCAGAACGCCGCCGCCACGCACACCTCGCCCGCGCCGCGGCTGTTCAAGGCCAACGGTGCCGCAGAGTAGGCCCAGCCGATCAGCACCCCGGCGATGCCGAACAGCAACAAACCGCTTCCTACCTGCAAGGTCAGCAAAAGTCCGCCGCCAATGGCGATCCCGAATAGTGCGATCGCGAAGTTGCGCATCGCGACGGCAGTGAACACGCCGTTCTGGATCATCCGCGAGCCGCCGGTAAACGGGTAGATGCGATCGGTGTTGATCGCATCGGTGCCATTGTGATGGTCGCACCAGTCGTTGAGCACGTTGACGGCCGCGTGGGTGATCAACGCCAGCAGCAGGGTCGCTGCCGCACCGACCAGGTTCAAGGGCACGCCGTCGGACCACGCACCGGCGATGCCCAGCAACGCACCGAACAGGGTGATGGTCAGGAACGGCAGCCGGGTCGCCAGCAGCAGCCGCGCGATCGGCGCGCGCAGGGTAGCAGGAGTCGGCTCACCGGGCTGGGTCAGCAGTTGGGCGGGGTCGATACTGTGCATGCACTGCTCCTTGCTGCGCGCAGCAACGGCTGCCCGGCATGAATGCGGAAATCTGCGTACCTTGAAGCCGGATTGTCGCTGCGCGTGCAAAGGCTATCTTGATCTGAATCAAGCGTGGGGCCGGAACCCGACCCAGGACCTCCGCCACCTCAGGCAAGCTCGTGCAGCGATTTTCGATAGCGCCGCGCGATTTCTGTCGCATCCACATGCTGCCCGGTCTCGATGACCCGTTGCCCACCGACATACACGTCGCGAATCAGCGCGCGGTTGCCGGCGAATACGATCGCATCCAGCACCGCGGCAGTCTCGCGTCCGGCGAATGCGATCGCCGCATCGTCCAGCACCAGCAGATCGGCGCGATAACCGGGCGCGATGGCGCCGATCGGTCGGCCGCTGGCCTGCGCACCGCCTGCCAAGGCTGCCTGCCACAGGCTTTCGCCAA
>JBBSDI010000403.1:0-2771 GCA_038249585.1 Lysobacterales bacterium
ACGCAGTTCGTGTTTGAGGATATCGCCGAGGCCCCGGTCGCATCGCTGCTGCGCGATTTTTCGGCACCAGTGCAGCTCGAGCGCGACGAAGCGCCAGCCGACCTGGCCCTGCTGGCACGCCACGACACCGACGCGTTCAATCGCTGGGAAGCGATCCAGCGCCTTGCCGAGCACGTTCTACTGGCAGGTTACGCGGGCACTGATGCGCAGGGGTGGCGGCAGGCGCTGGTGGCCGCACTCGATGCGCTGCTGCGCGATCCGCAGCAGGACCCGGCGTTTGTGGCCGAGTGCCTGCTGCTGCCCGATGAAGGCCGGCTCGGCGAGCGCATCGACGCGGTTGATCCGGTGCGCGTGCATGGCCAGCGCGAAGCGCTGCGCGCAAGCCTGGGCCAGTTGCTGGCAGCGCCAATGGACAACGCCCTCGATGTGCTGGCATGCGACGACGATACGGCGGTCGATGCGCGCTCACAGGCGCGCCGGCGCCTGAAGAACGTGCTGCTCGGCCTGCGCACCGCGGCCGATCGCGACGCCTGCGCTGCGCGTCTGGGACGGCAGCTGGCGCACGCGCGCAACATGACCGATCGACTGGCAGCGCTCACCCTGCGCGTGCACAGCGGCATACCCGGTGCGCTCGCCGAGGCGGCTGCATTCCAGCAGCGCTTCGCGCACGATCCTTTGGTGATCGACAAGTGGCTGGCGTTGCAGGCCAGCAGCCCACAGCCGGCAACGCTTGCGCGGGTGCAGGCGTTGACTGCGGATCCGGCATTCGCGTACCGCAATCCAAACAAGGTGCGGGCGCTGATCGGCACCTTCTCGCGCGGCAATCGCGTGTGCTTCCATCGCATCGATGGTGCCGGCTACCGGCTGCTGGCCGACGCGGTGCTTGCGGTCGATCCGATCAATCCGCAGGTTGCCGCGCGTCTGGTCGGTGCACTCAACGGCTGGCGCAAGCTCGAAACGGGCCGCCGCGCGCTGATGCGCGCCGAACTTGAGCGTCTGGCGGCGAGCCCCACCCTGTCGCCGGACGTGGGCGAGATCGTCGGCCGCGCGCTGGCCTGAGGCGAATCGATCGGGCGGGCGCCCGCACGGGCTTGCGCTCAAGGCTGCTGTTGGGCTGCTGCAGCTGGTGAATGCGACCTGCCCAGCAGGCTGCTTGCTGCAGACCCGGCCACCACCAGCAGCGCGCCGGCCCAGCCCAGCCACGCGATATTTTCGGCAGCGACCCAGGCAGGCGCGATGGCGTGCACGAGGCTGACGGTGAGCACGGTCAACAGCGGCGTGGTGGCCAGTATCGCCGAGACCCTTGAGGCTTCCCAGTGCGCCAGCGCCTCGGCGAAAGCCCCATAGGCGCCGAGCGTATTGAGCGCACAGAACAGCAGCGCGGCCATGTGCATGGCATCGAGCTCAAGCAGGGCCAGCGGTTGCGCCAGCGGCCACAGCAGGAGTGCTGCCAGCAGGTAGATCGCCGCCAGCACCTGGGTCGACGACCAGTGGTTGAGCAGCTGTTTCTGGATCAGCGCGTAGCCGGCCCACAGCAGTGCTCCGAGCAGCACCAGGCCCGCGCCGAGCAGATAGTGCGCACCGGCCACCGCGATCGCGATCTGATCGGCAAAGAACAGGCACAGTCCGGCCACCACTGCCAGGAGCCCGAGCCACTGGCCAGTGCTGTAGCGCTCGCCGAACACGAAGATGCCGCCCACTGCCATCAGCAGCGGTGCTGCCTGGATCAGCAGTTGCGCATTGGCCGGCGTGGTGTAGTCCAGGCCCAGCAGGTATCCCAGATAGTTGCCTACCAGCAGCACGCCGGCGGCGAGCAGCATCCACCAGTGGCCGCGCGGGTGGCCGGCGTAGCCGCGCAGGCCACCGCGCAGCGCCATCCACGTCAGCAGCACCAGTGCTGCGAAAGCGAACCGCGCCCAGGTCAGGGTCCACGGGTCGATCCGTTCCAGCGCGATCTTCAGTGCCACCGGCAGGGTGGCCCACAGGGTGGCGGTGATCAGCGCCAGCATGAGACCGTAGCGCCAGCGACCAGAAGTTCGATGCAGTGCCATGCCCTGGCGCGCTGGAGTAGGACGGGCAAGTATACGGCGCCGGGGTTCAGTCCGAATTCACCGCCAACGGCCCACGATGGCGACTCGAATTCATTTTCTCTATTCCTTTCAAGGAGAGGATTCATGCGCGGTACTCGCGGCGGATTGCTCGGGGCACTGGCCGCCCTTCTGTTGGCCGGTTGCGCTGCTTACCCGGAAACCTACTATTACGACGACGGCTATGCCGGCGGCGACTACTACTACGAGCGCGACCAGCGTCGCGCGGGCTATGGATCCGATTACGGATTCAGCTCCGGCTACGACAATGGCTACTGGTCGCCGGCGTATTCACGCTACTACACCTCCATCCTGTACCCGCCCTACGGGCGCAGTTACGACCCGTGGTACACGCCAGGCTGGCACTACGGCACCGGGTACGCACCGGGCGCTGGCTGGCGCGTCGGCTGGTCGTCGTACTACGGCAACCCGTCGTGGCGCTCGAACTGGTACTCGCCGTTCCGCCATGGTTCCTTCTACGCAGGCGGCGGCCATGGCGGTTACGGCGGCTACGGTTACGGCGGCTGGTACGACTGGTATCGCCAGGATTCCTCGCGCTACTGGCGCGATCGCGAGCGCACCCTGGGTCGCCGCGGCTACGAGCCGAGCCGTCGCTGGGGCAACGACAATCGCGCCAGCGAAGAAGCTGAACGCATCGCGCGGCGCAGCGGCGCGGCCGGCTAT
>JBBSDI010000404.1:0-2766 GCA_038249585.1 Lysobacterales bacterium
GGGTGCGCCCTATGCCTCCGACAACTTCTGGCAGATGGCCGACACCGGCCCCTGCGGCCCGTGCACCGAGATCTTCTTCGACCACGGTGCCGAGATTGCCGGCGGCCCGCCGGGCTCGCCGAACGAGGATGGCGACCGCTACATCGAGATCTGGAACCTGGTCTTCATGCAGTTCGATCGTGCCGCCGATGGCACGCTCAATCCGCTGCCAGCGCCGTGCGTGGACACCGGCATGGGCCTGGAGCGGCTCGCCGCGGTGCTGCAACACGTGCACTCGAACTACGAGATCGATCTGTTCCAGGCCCTGATCCGCACCGCCGCACAACTGACCGGCACCGTTGATCCGGGCGACAAATCGCTGCGCGTGATCGCCGACCATATCCGCGCGTGCGCGTTCCTGATCGTCGATGGCGTGCTGCCCTCCAACGAGGGGCGCGGCTACGTGCTGCGCCGGATCATCCGCCGCGCGTTGCGGCATGGCTGGATGCTCGGCACCAAGGGGCTGTTCTTCCATCGCATGGTCGCGCCGCTGGTCGAGCAGATGGGCGCGGCCTACCCTGAGCTCGCAGCCAAGCAGGCGCTGGTCGAGTCCGCGCTGCACGCCGAGGAAGAGCGCTTCGCCGAAACCCTCGACCAGGGCATGAAGGTATTCGCCGAGGTTGCCGCACGCAGCCAGTCGACGATCTCGGGCGACGACGTTTTCCGCCTCTACGACACCTTCGGATTTCCTGCCGACCTGACCGCCGACGTCGCGCGCGAGCGTGGACTTGCGATCGACAGCGAAGGCTTCGAGCGCGCAATGGATGCGCAACGAGCCCGTGCGCGCGCCGCCTCGCAGTTCGGCGCTGCGGCCAGCCTTTCCAGTGAGGTGATCCAGGCGACGCCGCCAACCGTGTTCGAGGGCTACAGCGCGCTGTCGTTCGACACCGCGCAGGTATTGGCCATCGTGCGTGACGGCCAACCGCTGGCGGCGCTTGCCGACGGCGAATTCGGGATCGTGGTGCTCGACCGTACGCCGTTTTATGCCGAGTCCGGCGGTCAGGTCGGCGACACCGGCGTGCTCTCGACTGCAGCAGGGCAGTTCGCCGTAGACGACACCCAGAAGCTGGCCGGCATATTTCACGGCCATGTCGGAGTCTGGCGCGGAACGCGGCTGGCGCTTGGCGACCGCATGCGCGCGGTGGTCGATCAGCCGCGCCGCACCGCCATAGTGCTCAACCATTCCGCCACCCACCTCCTGCATGCCGCGCTGCGCCAGGTGCTGGGCGATCACGTGCAGCAGAAGGGCAGCCTCGTCGCGCCCGACCGCCTGCGCTTCGACTTCGCGCATTTCCAGCCGCTCAGCGGCGATGAGCTTGCGCGGGTCGAGGCGCTGGTCAATACCCAGGTGCGCGCCAATGCGCAGGCCGATGCACGCGAGATGGCCTTCCAGGAGGCGGTCGATACCGGTGCGATGGCGCTGTTCGGCGAAAAGTACGGCGAGCGCGTGCGCGTGCTGCGGATGGGCGACTTTTCGACCGAGCTGTGCGGCGGCACCCATGTCGGCCGCACTGGCGACATCGGCGTATTCAAGATCGTCGCCGAGTCGGGCGTGGCTTCCGGGGTGCGGCGCATCGAGGCGGTGACCGGCGCGAACGCGCTCGAATACCTCGCCGGGCGGGAGCACACCCTGGGTGAGGTCGGTCGCTTGCTGGGTGCCCCGGTTCCCGAAGTGGTCGAGCGGCTGCGCGCGCTGTTTGAACGCCACAAGTTGCTCGAGCGTGAACTCGAATCACTCAAGGCGCGTACGGCGAATGCCGCGCTCGACGCATTGATCGCCAAGGCACCGGAGGTTGGTGGTATTCGGGTGCTGGCCGCACGCATCGACGGCCTCGACCCCAAGGCCCTGCGCGAGGGCGTCGATACGGTCAAGCAGAAACTGCCGGATGCGGTGATCCTGCTGGCCACCGGCAGTGCCGGAAAAGTGTCGCTGGTCGCCGGTGTGGCCGGCAAGGCGCAGGGCAGGGTCAAGGCAGGCGAATTGCTGGCACATGTCGCCGCACAGATCGGCGGCAAGGGCGGCGGCAGGCCGGACCTGGCGCAGGGTGGCGGCGAGGATTCCAGTCAGGTAGCACCCGCGATCGCCGGGGTCTTCGATTGGGTGGCTACCCGGCTTGAGTAAGCCGTTTGCGCGCATCGACCCAGTTGCGTGGCGCGCTTGGCGCGAGCGTTTGCCCGCTGAGCACAGCTGGGTCAGGTCTTGGGCGATCCTGAACCACTGGAGCGATGCAGGGTGAATCGTGTCGACGGCACGGTCCATGCCTGCCCGTGTCGAACGGTGAAATTTTCGTGCTAGACAAAAGTCCGTACCAATTTCGTTGCACAGAGCGGCGGGACGGGATTACCATTCGATTTTGGCTACGAGCGTTCGCAAGCGATGTCTGGTGCGCTGGTCAGGTCAGCGCGCTGGGCGGCACAGCGGTGCAGTCGCTTGCGACAGGTCAGGGCCAATTCCATGAGGAACCATAAGAAATGCTTATTCTGACCCGCCGGGTTGGCGAAACTCTCATGATCGGCGACAACGTCACGGTCACCGTACTCGGCGTAAAGGGCAACCAGGTCCGGATCGGGATCAACGCCCCGAAAGACCTCTCGGTGCACCGCGAAGAGATCTATGAGCGGATCAAGCGCGAGCAGGAAGCGGGCATCGCCCCGCGCGAGCCATCGGGCGCCGACTGATCATCGGCGTTTACGGCCTGCGCGTCAGGCGCTATCCTGATCATCCAC
>JBBSDI010000405.1:0-2763 GCA_038249585.1 Lysobacterales bacterium
CCACCGGCGGCGGCAAATCGCTGTGCTACCAGGTGCCGGCGCTGCTGCGCGCCGGCACGGCCGTAGTGATCTCGCCGCTGATCGCGCTGATGCAGGACCAGGTCGACGCGCTGGTGCAGCTGGGCGTAAAGGCTGCCGCACTCAACTCGGGCCTTGCCGCTGGCGAGGCGGGTCGCATCGAGCAGGCCATGCAGGCCGGCGCGCTGGACCTGGTCTACGTGGCGCCCGAGCGACTGCTGACGCCGCGTTTCCTGGACCTGATGGAGCGCTGCCCGATCGCCCTGTTCGCGATCGACGAGGCGCACTGCGTGTCGCAATGGGGGCACGATTTCCGCCCCGAGTATCGTGGGCTGGATGTGCTGCACCGGCGCTGGCCGCAGGTGCCGCGGATCGCGCTGACCGCCACGGCCGATGCACCGACCCGGCGCGAGATCGTCGAGCGGCTGGAACTTGGCAACGCGCGGCAGTTCGTGGCCAGCTTCGATCGGCCCAACATCCGCTATTCGGTGGTGGCCAAGGACAATGCCCAGCGCCAGCTGCGCGAGTTCCTCGGCCGCCATCGCGGCGATTGCGGCATCGTGTACTGCCAGAGCCGGCGCAAGGTCGAAGACACCGCGGCGGCACTGAGCGGCGAGGGTTTCACCGCCCTGCCCTACCACGCCGGCCTCGATCCCGAGGTGCGCACGCGCAACCAGCGCCGCTTCCTGCGCGAGGACGGCATCGTGATGGTCGCGACCATCGCCTTCGGCATGGGCATCGACAAGCCCGACGTGCGCTTCGTCGCCCACCTCGACCTGCCAAAAAGTGTCGAGGGCTACTACCAGGAAACCGGCCGCGCCGGTCGCGACGGCGACCCCGCCGAAGCGTGGATGCTCTACGGGCTGGGCGATGTGGTGGGCATCATGCAGTTCATCGATGCCTCGGAAGCCGGCGAGGAGCGCAAGCGGCTGGAGCGACGCAAGCTCGATGCCCTGCTCGGCTGGTGCGAGTCGACCCAGTGCCGGCGGCAGGGACTGCTGGCCGCGTTCAGCGAGACCTATCCGCAGGCCTGCGGCAACTGCGACAACTGCCTCGATCCGCCACGCACCTGGGACGCCACCGAGGCTGCGCGCATGGCGCTGAGCTGCGTCTATCGCAGCGGTCAGCGCTTCGGCGTGGCGCATCTGACCGACATCCTGCGCGGCGAGGCGACCGAACGCGTGCAGTCCTTGCGCCACCACCAGCTGTCGACCTTCGGCATCGGCAAGGCGCTGGATGCGCGCCAGTGGCGCGGCCTGTTCCGCCAGCTGCTGGCCGGCGGCCTGCTCGGCAGCGACACCGAGGGCCACGGCTCACTGCGCCTGACCGAGGCCAGCAAGCCGGTGCTGCGCGGTGAACGCAGCGTCGCACTGCGAGAGGAAGCAGCGCCCGCGCGCGGCGGCAAGCGGCGCGGCAAGACCACGGCCAGCAGCGCGCCGGCGGCAGCGTCCGACGACCCGTTGTGGCTGGCGCTGCGCGAGCTGCGCGCACGCCTGGCGCGCGAACAGAACGTGCCGGCCTATGTGATCTTCCACGATGCGACCCTGCGCGCGATCGCCGCTGCGCGTCCGCGCACGCGCCACGAACTGGCCGCCATCGCCGGCGTCGGCGAGCGCAAGCTCGAGCGCTACGGCGACGCGCTGCTGGCGATGGTCGAAGACCCGCATGCGGCGCGTGCGCATGCGCCAGCGGCCTGAGTCCTGCAGCATGAACGCCCGCGCCCATGAGGTCTTGCACACCATCCTTCTGGCGCTGCTGGCGTGCTGCGCGATAGTCGCCACCCCGGTACGTGCATGGGGCGATCTGAGCCACGAGGTTGTCGCCGAAATCGCGGCGCGCGAGCTTGGCCCGCAGGCGCGTGCGCTGGTCGAGGACCTGCTCGGCGATCGTGCGTCGCAGGCCTTGCGCGAAAACGCCGGATGGGCCGATGCGATCCGCGCGGTCGAGGGACTCGGGATGACCGCGCCCTACCACTATGTCAATTTCCCGCGCGGCAGCTGCAGCTACCTGGCACGCCGCGATTGCCTTGGCGGGCGCTGCGTGGTGGGCGCCTTGGAGCGCTTCGCCACGCAATTGCGCGAAAGCACGGATCGCCAGCAACGCATCGAGGCGCTCAAATGGGTATTGCACCTGAGTGCCGATGTGCACCAACCCCTGCATGCGGGCCTCGGCGAGGACCGCGGTGGCAACGACTTGCAGGTCCGCTTCGAGGGCGAGGGCACCAACCTGCACGCACTGCTCGACTCCGGGCTGCTGCGCCAGCGCAAGTTGCGTGCATGCGCCTATGCCGATGCGCTGCAGGCCGAACAGCCCGCGCCGTCGCCGAGCGCGGTGCGCTGGGACGCAGGTGCGCCTGTCCGCTGGGCCGAGGAATCCTGCCAACTGGTCGCCGCGCTGTATCCGCCGGGCTCGACGATCGATCGCGCATACGTCGAACGCGTGCGACCGATACTGGAAGCCCGGCTGCTGCTGGCTGGGCACCGGCTGGCGCGGCTGCTGGATGCAATCGCGAGCGACACAGCGCCCTAGCCCACCAGCAACAGTGGCGATCCGCAGTTCCGCCGTCGCCGGCATGCCGGCTCCCACAGATTGATCGGCGGGCGATGGCAGCACTTGTGGGAGCTGCCATGGCAGCGACTGGAGTCGCGACACCCTGCGATGTTGCAGTCGCCGGCATGCCGGCTCCCACAGATTGCATGGCGGGCGATG
Source organism: Lysobacterales bacterium (assembly GCA_038249585.1). Lineage (GTDB taxonomy): Bacteria > Pseudomonadota > Gammaproteobacteria > Xanthomonadales > Ahniellaceae > UBA4656. The sequence continues at coordinate 2,728 of JBBSDI010000405.1, forward strand.
GCTGCACTTGTGCCTTGTGGGAGCTGCCATGGCAGC
>JBBSDI010000406.1:0-2761 GCA_038249585.1 Lysobacterales bacterium
CACCGGCACCGTCGAGACCACCTGCACGGATATGCCGTGCGTCGCGTACTCGGCAATCCGCAGCTGCGCATCCCAGGTATTCGGCCCGATCTCGCGGAAGAACTTGCCACCGCGATAGATCCGATGCCGGCCCTCGGCCACGTGCATCACCGGAAACCGATCGTCGCCGAAGCGGGTGGCCAGATCGGGCCAGGTCGCAGGCAGGATGTGGGCGTGGGTGTCGATTTTCAGCATTTCAGGTCCGACAGCGGGCATTGCCGCCGGATTGTGCCGCATCCGCGGCGCCCGCGGGCGACTACTCGACGGTCACGCGGGCAAGCGTGCTCTGGCGGCCGCTTTCGCCGCCGCCGGAGCTGCTCGACTCGCTTTGGTGGCGCGCCACGACCAGGCGCTCGCCGCTGCGGACGAACTCCCACGATTCGCGGGTCTAGTTGGCGAAGTTGATCACCAGCATCGCGCGGCCGCTGAATTTGACTGCCTGTTCGGCGGCGACCGGCATGCCGTCTGCGTCCAGCCAGACGCTGGCGGTGGCGTCGATCTCCTTGACGTACTTCTTCGCCTGTTTGCTCAGCGGTGGGTCCAGCTTGAGGGTCAAGCGGCGCAGCGACTGGCCGTTGCGGGTGTCGGGCGCGTCGGATTGCAGGCTCGCCTGCGCGATCACGTTGAGCAAGGTCGGTGCGGCATCCAGATAGTCGTCGATGTCCTGCACGGCAATTTGCGACAGCGCGCGACGCACCGGCCGCTTGGCCTCCGGATCGCGGTTGCTGCGTTCGGCTGCGGCTGCGTCCATGAGTTCGCGCGGCCAGTGCAGGCGTATCCCGTCGGCGCCATCCTCGGCGCGAAGCGCGATCTGCGCGGTCTCTGGCTTGGTCTTCCCGTCAGCGTCGCCTTCGCCTTCATCTTCGTCGATGTTGGTGAACTCAAGCTCGACTTGTGCTGTCAGCGGCTGGCTGGCCGGCAAGGTCGCCAACAGTTGGCGCAATTCGGCCAGCGCATCGGCGTGGGCGACCGAGGACCAAGCCAGCAGAAGGGCAGTCAGAAGCAGACGCATGGTGGGATCCCGGCAGCTGAAGGAAAGACTGGTTGCGATCTGGGTGCGCGCCGTGCTGACACGCGCTCGGCGGCGACTGCCACTATCGGTGCTTGCGCAGGGCTGCACCATAGGCCAGTTGGCAGGTGCGGATGTTCCGATCCCGCGGCTTCACGAATGCTGAACTATTGAACCAACGGCACTCATTCCAGACGGTGTTCTGGCGCCGCGTGCACCATTCCGCAGGCGGTGCATGTGCGATGCGCCAGTGAGCTGTAGTAGCGCTCGAAGACCGGCGGAAACTGCGTCTCGATGCTGTCGAGCACGAAGAACTGTTCGTAAAGAAGATGGTTGCAGCGTTCGCAGAACCATTGCAGTCCATCGCGTTCGCCGGGCAGGCGGCGGCGCTCGATCACCAGTCCGATCGAATCCGCCATGCGCTGCGGCGAGTGCGGCACGCGCGGCGGCAGGTAGTACAGCTCGCCCGCGTGGATCGGAACGTCGCGCGGCTGGCCGTCGTGCTGGATGCGCAGCACCATCTCGCCCTCGATCTGATAGAAGAACTCGGGGCCCTCCTCGACGTGCCAGTCGCTGCGCTGATTGGGTCCGCCGACGATCATCACGATGAAGTCGCCATCGACGATGCACTTGTTGCCGACTGGTGGCTTGAGCAGGTGCCGGTTGCTTTCGATCCACTGCGCAAGGGGAATGGGAAAGGCCATCGGCATGCCGTATCCTCGTACTGTCAAGGGGTGCAGCCCAGTGTAACGGGCTCGCGATTGCCTGAGCATGCGCCTGAACGATTACGACGATGTCCGATAGCGCCTTTCTCGCAGCGTTACCCGGCATGCTTTCCCATCTCGATGGCGAGCGCGTGCTGTGGCAGCAACACAACGGCAGCCGGATCGCCGCACTGCCCGCGGCGGAAGGCGCGGTGCTGGCGCAGGCTGCTCGTTTCGAGACGCGCAACGCGCATCTGGAAGCAATCACGGCCGCGACCCGGTTGCCGCGCGAGCGGGTCAATGCCGCGCTGAACCGTCTGGTCGAACTCGGGTTGTTGCTGCCGCTGGAGCAGTTCCTGCCCGCTGCCGCCGCGCTGCCACCACCGCCACCGCCACTGATCGCCATCCGCACCTGCGCGCGGCCGCAGTCGCTGGCCCTGTTGCTGCGCTCCCTGCTCGACGACGAACACCGCTTCGAGGTAAGGCGGCGCTACGTGGTGATCGATGATTCGCGCGGTGGCGATGCCACGAGCGTCACCCGCGACGAGGTGGCCGCATTCGCGCGCCGCTCGGCATCCGAGGTGCGCCTGCTTGATGCCCGCGAGCGCAGTGGTCTGCTCGATGCGATGGGTGAGGCAGGCTCGGAGCTTGCGCCACTGCTCGATCCCGAGCGGTTGCCGGGCGCCACCGGCGCGCGCGCCTGGAACTGGGCCACCCTGCTGGCCGCCGGCGGCACGCTGGGCATGCTCGACGACGACTTCCGCTTTCCGCTGCGGCTACCGCGCGGTGCGGCACCCGAGCTCGACCTGATCACCGAGTACGCGCTGGAGACCGAATTCTTCGATGGACCGGATGCCTTTCGCCTGCTGGCCGAAGTCGATGAAGACCCGTATGCGCTGCTGATGCGCCAACTCGGCCAGCCGGCGGGTGCGCTGCTGCGCAAGGTAGGTTTCAGCCCGACCTCGGCGCGCCTGCGCAGTGCTGCGTCGCTGGCCTGCCTTGCGCCGCC
>JBBSDI010000407.1:0-2756 GCA_038249585.1 Lysobacterales bacterium
TGACGATATCCACGAGCTCGCGCACTGCTTCAATCGTGAGCGTCCACTGCACCGGCTGATCGGCACTGCACGTGCCGCAGACGAATCCGAGGTTGGCTGGATCCGCATAGCTGGCTTCGATCGCCACGCCATCGACCATCGTCGCGACCACGGCAAATGGAAAGTAGCCCGACGCCAGATGCGATACGACGATCCTGTCGCGACCGCTGGCGGACAGCTGCACCGTGTACTTCTGCACGGCACCGCCGAGCTGCCGCGCGCCATGCGTGCGCGGCTCGACCAGCGGCAGGCTCTGGTGCTCGACCAGCACCTCGAAACGATCGAACAGCGCGAGCGCTCCGATCCGTCGGTCCGGCTGCAGACCGAGCGCAGTGGCCGCGCGCTCGGTGAGGCCGAAATGTGCCTGGTGACCTGCCGCCGGGCCGCCGCCGAGTCGCACCTGCGAGTAGCTGCCGCAGGCCTGCGCCACTGCGACCGTGTGCGACTTCTCGATGAACTGGCCGTAGTGGCCGTGCACCGACGACGGCTCGCACAGCGGCACGGCAATCGCCTGCAAGTCGCGCCAGCCCAGTCGCGGAACCACGATTTCCAGCGTGCCGACCGGCGATTCATCGACGTCCATCAAGCCCATTCCGCCAGGCGGCGGCAGCGGCACACGCACCACGGGTGCATCAGCGATCAAGTAGATGCTGCCCGCGACGAAGCCAGCTGCAGCGCACGCCCCCATCAGTGCGGCGCCCGCCCTGCCGCTGCGCGAACGCCACAGGCCTTGAGCGGCAAGCGCGAACAGGAATCCGAACGGCACGCCGTAAGCGAACACCATCCACACCGGGGTAATCGGCCGGATCGCCAGCACGAACACGGTGTGGGCGAGCAGGATCGCCAGCAGTACAGCGGTCAGCCGGGCATGCAGACGGACTTGGAAACCTTCGATTGACAGACCCAGCAGCAGAAGTGCGGCGAACGCAGCGCCTGCCGCCCGCAGCACCCACATCGCGCCTGCATCGAACCCCCACCAATACGCAGCGATGTGTTCGACGCCGCCCCAGGTCGCCGCGAACAGCAGCTCGGGCACGCGTGCCAGTCCGCTTGCGGCCAGCACCGTCTCGCCATGCCGGCCGATGCCGACCGCATCCGGAAATCCGCCAGCAAGCTGCGCGATGGCGTACGGCAACATCGGCGCGGCGGCCGCGCCACCGGCGAGCAGCATCCGCAACCAGTATCCACGGCAGCGTGCCGGCACACCGAGGCCCCACACCATCGCGATCGTGGCCAGCAGCAATGAACTCGGATGCGCCTGCACCGCCACTCCGCAAGCTGCGCCGAGCAGCAACGCCGACCAGCCGCCGAGTCGTTCACGCGCATAGATCGCTGCGAGCACCGCCAGCAGCAAAGTGGTCTGCACCAAGCTGACGTGGGTCAGGTTGGCCGCCTCGTACAGCGACCATCCCGGGATCGCGAGGCCGAGCGCGCAGAACACGCCCGCTCGCGGTCCGGCCATGCGCAGGCCGATCAGATATGCGAGCGGGAACTTCAGTCCGATCAGCACACCGATCGCGACCACCACCCCGACCATGCCCGCTGCCGCGAATGCCGGCGCCAACAGGTAGAACCAGCCAGGACCAAGGTGGAAGATCCCGCCGATCAACGGCCCGTTCAACGGGAACTCGGCGCCGGTCGCGATCTGCCGCGCGTAGAACATGTCGCGGATGGTGTCGTAGCTGCCGTCGGAGCCCAACGCCGCGAGCAACTGCACGGACACCAGTGCGAGCAGCAGCACACCGATTGCCGACGCGGGGAGCCCCACGATTGCCCTTGCTGCCGTCGGTACCCGGTTCACGCAGTCGATTGCCTCGGGTTTGCCCGGTCGGTCAGCGAACATCGCGCCCGGCGCTGCATCGGGTCGGTCGGCGCGACGCTGTTCCGGCGCCAAGTCTGTCATGTTTCGTGCGCCGCGGAGTCGGCGCACGTCCACGTGGACAAGCGGCAGCAGCAGCGGCAATCGCGTTCCCATCGGCATATTGATAGCATCGGGCATGCACACCGCGCGGATGCCTGGGCGCGTGGTACGCACCGAGCGGTGCATGTCGCCAGCGCCTTCGCGCTGGGTTCCCACCAGGCCCGACGGCGCACCAGCATGCCGGATATCGAAGCACCCCCAGTCCGGTTCGAAGCCACGGATCGCGCGCCTGCCGTCGCCGAGGCGCTGTTCGCGCGCACCTTCAAGCATCCTGCGCCGGACTTCGGCCACCACGTCTGCGCTTACGCCGATGCGGGCCTGTTCTGCTACATCCACTTCTGGGAGCTCGATCGCGCGCTGCTGGGCGGCGGTGCCTGCATCGACCAGCATGCGCTACGCCGGATGTCGCGGCCCTCGCGGGAGTTCCTGCGCACTGCGGGCGGCGCGTATCAATGCACCTTGCGCTGGGCGGTTGTGCACTTCGCGGGTCGCTTCGAGGCGATGTTCGGCTACTGCGGCGATTCGCTGGCCGAGCGCGCGGACCTCGCGGTCGGCTTCGAGCCAACCACGTGGCCGCGCGTACTGGCCTATTGGTACGGCGCTCCGGCGACCACCGATCGTGATGCGGTGGTCGAGCGGGTCGGGCGACTGGGGCCGTTCTGACTCGCGATGGCCGTGCGCGTCGCTGCGCGCAATCCGCTCGAACGTTGCCCAGCGATGCTGCAATCAGCTCAGTATGCGAACTCGCTGAATATCGGATCCACCGAACCGCCCCACTTGCTGTGGAACAGCTCCA
>JBBSDI010000408.1:0-2753 GCA_038249585.1 Lysobacterales bacterium
CATCGCCTGTGCCCTGTGTGCGCCTGCTGCATTCGCTGCCACCGAAACCGCGCCTGAGGCTCAGGCAGCGGACCTTTCCGAGGCGCGCGAGCTCGAAACCATTTCGGTCGTCGGCGAGGGCGAGACTCGCCAAGTGCAGAAATTGTCTTACGAAGACCTCAAGGTGCTGCCCGCCGGAACCAGCCCGCTCAAGCTGCTCGCCAAGCTGCCGGGCGTGAACTTCCAGTCCGCCGATCCGTGGGGCAACTATGAGTGGTCCACGCGCATCGGCATCCGCGGTTTCAACCAGAACCAGCTCGGCTTCACGCTCGACGGCATTCCGTTGGGCGACATGAGCTACGGCAATTTCAACGGTCTGCACATCAGCCGTGCGGTGATCTCGGAGAACCTGGGTCGGGTGGAGCTTTCGCAGGGGTCCGGCGCGGTCGGTGCTGCATCCACCAACAACCTCGGTGGCACCATCGAGTTCTACAGCGCCGATCCGCTACCCGAATACGGCGTGCGCGTGGCGCAAACGATCGGCTCCGACAGCGCACAGCGCACCTACGCACGCCTGGACACCGGCGTGCGCGATGGCTTTAGCATGTACCTGTCTGCGGTCTATTCCGACTCCGACAAGTGGAAGGGCTTCGGCCCGCAGGAGCAGCGCCAGTTCAACGGCAAGTTTCAGTGGGATATGGACAGCCTGCGCGTGACCGGTTATGCCGCCACCTCGCGCCGCGACGAGAACGACTACGCCGATCTGTCGCTGGAATCGCAGCGCCGACTGGGTTGGGACTGGGACAACTATGCGCGCGACTGGCAGCGCGCGATCGCCGCCGCACGCGGCCAGTTCAGTGGTCGCGCCAACAACCTCGACGACGCTTATTACACCGCGCGCGGCCTGCGTGACGACGACCTGGCCTACGTCTCGCTCGACGTGCCCTTCGGCGACACGGTCGCGCTGACCGGGACGGCCTATGTCCACACCAACGAAGGTCAGGGCCACTGGGCCACGCCCTATCGCGCTTCCTCACCGACGCTGCCGATTTCCCTGCGCACCACCGAGTACGACATCGAGCGCATCGGGGCGATCGGCCGTGCGCAATTCGAGATCGGCATCAACAAGTTCGAGGCGGGCTTCTGGGCGGAGAGCAACACCCACGGCCTGCAGCGCAACTTCTACAACCTCAACATCGACAATCCGCCGGACTCGGGATTCTTCTACCGCGATCCGGATCTTCGCGTATTCCGCCAGCGCTTCGATATCGACACCCGCCAGCTGTGGCTCAACGACCGCCTGAGCCTCGCCGATGGCGATGTGCTCGTCGACCTGGGCTTCAAGGCCATCAATGTCGACGTCGACGCGCGACGCATCATCGGCACGCGGGCGGGCGGAACGCTCGAGACCAAGGACAACTTCGTGCCGCAGGCTGGCGTGCGCTGGAAGCTCGGCGATGGCGTCGAGCTGTTCGGCTCGTTTGCCGAAAACCTCAGCGCGCTGCGCGCAGGCGTGGGCGGGCCGTTCTCGGCCTCGCAGACTGCGTTCAACCTGTTCGCCGCGACGCTCGAGCCGGAAACCTCGCGCACCTTCGAAGGCGGCGTGCGTTACGTGACGCCGGAACTTGAAGCCTCGGCCGCGGCCTACACCGTGACCTTCGACAACCGCCTGCTCGCGATCGCGCGCTGCGCGGGCATTGTCGGTTGCCCGGGTTCGTTCGCCAACGTGGGCGAAGTGCGCAGCACCGGTGCAGAGTTTACCGGGCGCTGGCGCCCGGACGAAGCCTTCGACCTGTTCGCCTCGTTCTCGTACAACGATTCGCAGTACAAGTCCGACTATCTCGACGGCACCACCCTGGTGCGTGCCGACGGCAAGCAGGTGGTCGACGCGCCCAAGGTGCTGGTGGCCGCCGAGGCGACCTATCGCTGGAATTCCTTCGATTTCCGGCTTGGCGCGAAGTTCACCGACGAGCGCTTCATTACCTACCTCAACGATTCCAAGGTCGACAGCTTCTGGGTGGTCGATGCCACGGTCGGTTACGACTTCGGCGAGATCGGCTTTGCACAGAGCCTGCGTGCGCAGCTGAACCTGACCAACCTGTTCGACGAGGCGTATTTCGCCACCGTCGGCAGCAACGGCTTCGTGACCTCGGATCCGGATGGCTTGAACTACACCCTGCTCAGCGGTGCACCACGGCAGGCGTTCTTGACCCTTGACGCAACGTTCTGACCTGTCCTGCGGCGGCGACCCGCGCGAACGCAGGTCGCCGCCCTTTTTCCAGTGCTCGCAGGCACTCGGGCTTGCGCGAGCGAGCCCACCATCCGGAGTACCGCTACCCATGGCGATGCGTACGTGGCTGTTGGCGCTGCCGCTTTTGCTGATCCCGATGGCAAGCATCGCGATCGATCTGGCGGCCGACACCGTGCTGACCCGGATCGCATTCGGCTCGTGCGCCAAGGAATCCAAACCGCAGCCGATCTGGGATGCGGTGCTTGCCAGCAAACCGCAGGCGTTCGTGTTCCTCGGTGACAACATCTATGCCGATACCCGCGATATCGCGGTGATCGAGCGCAAGTACGCGCAGCTTGCCGCGATCGAAGGCTTCGCGCAGCTGCGCGGCAACGTGCCGTTGTTCGCGACCTGGGACGATCACGACTTCGGCGAGAACGATGCGGGGGCTGAGTACCCGCTGAAGGAGGCAAGCCGCAAGGCGTTCCTGAAGTTCTGGCAAGAGCCCGCGGACTCGCCGCGCTGGCAGCACGACGGTGTCTAC